>JANNNS010000229.1:0-10067 GCA_031398645.1 Acidobacteriota bacterium | reverse complement strand
GCCGGGGCGTGCCGCCAGCTGCTTGCGCAGGGAATCGACGCGCTTTACCGCAGGGTCGCAAAAATCCGCTGACGCCGATACAGCTTTCGGCCGAGCGAATAGCGAAACGCTTCGTTTTGTCTGAACCACCTGCGTTAGCGGGCGGGTTCAAGTCGGTGTTGGGCACATCGGTCGGCGATCCGAACGCGAAAGTTGTTCTGGAAGGAACTGACACGATCCTTCGCGAAGTTCAGAGCCTGAAAGCGATGGTCGATGAATTCTCGCGGTTCGCCCGATTGCCGGACGTTAAGCTGGAAAGCGGCGACGTAAACGAGATCGTTCGCCAATCGGCAAATCTATATCTCGACCGGGTAGATGAGGCCGTGATAGAGCTTAAATTAGCTGACGATCTGCCAGGGGCGATGCTCGACGAAGAGCAGATGAAAAGGGTTTTCGTAAATCTGATCGACAATGCGATCGAGGCTCTGGGCGAAGAGGGCGAGGATCGGATAGTCACCATCTCGACCCGGCACGAAACCGCCCGCGACCTGATCGTTGCCGAGGTCTCGGACAACGGAAACGGCATCGATCCGGCAGATTATCAAAAGCTCTTCCAGCCTTACTTTTCAACAAAGGGCCGCGGAACAGGTTTAGGGTTGGCGATAGTTAATCGGATAGTCTCCGAACATCACGGCAAGATCAAAGCGGTGCCCAATCAACCGCGAGGTGCGAAGTTTATTGTTGAAATTCCGATACAAAGCTAGCTTATGATCCAAAGATGGTTAACAAAGTACCAGTCGCTGCTAGGCGAGACGCGACTAATCTCGCGGATCGGTGCTTTCGTTATGGTTGTGCTGGCCGTAACCGAGGCGTCAACGGTCATTTACGGAGTCTCGCAAGCTGAGAATCCAGGCCGTGAATCGATAGTCGGCGCCAGCGTCCCTGTCGCAGTTTATATCGTAGTATTCAGCATTCGCCTTTTTTTGCTTTCCCTCGTCCCTAAGTCGACTGTAATTCATGTGGCTACCTGGTGGGTCGCGGCAATCGGTGTTTATTTCTGCGCTGAACCAAGGCCTCATTTTATCTACTTCGGATTGGAGTGGGCCGGGCTCTTCTTTGTTTTTTTCAGCGCCGTTACTTTTTTGATATTGGCGTCGCTAGCCTTTTCGCACGGTAATGACTTCAATTCTCATAGTTAACGATGAACCCGGCATCCGCCCGACGCGGCGGGGTGTTGGAGGGGCTTGGCTTATTGTTGAATCGCCGGTTGGTGGCCCTGTATGATGTCCAGTTGGTACATTAGATTTCAGCATTGTTTTTATCAATCAAGGTATTTTTCGGTACTTGGAAACGCCTTGGTCCTGCTTGTTTGCCTTCGAGAGATTTGGTGGGTGGGCAATATTATTTTCGCCAGTAGTGAATTTTTTCATGATGATATGATCCCAATCATCGTTTGGGACTGTTCGGCGCTTATCGTGGTAACACTTATTGCCCTATTCCGCGTGGTCGCCCTTATCCGAATGCAGGCAATCAGATTCATTTCCATTTTATTGTCGGGCATCCTGATGTCAGCAACTCTACTCATTTATTGGGCGAATTCGGTAAATTTTTGGACTTGCTATATTTCTGATCCGAATGCCCTGATTTGCCATATTTATGTTTCGGGAAGGCCAGACCTACTGGCCGGTATTGGGATGCTGTATGTCATTGTAGGACTTACAAAAAACATAGCAATCGGTATTGCTGCTTTATTCACTGATCTTGATGAGCGCGATCTTAATAGTTGATGACGAGCCCGGCATCCGCGCGACGCTTCGCGGGGTGTTGGAAGATGAGGGCTTTGCCGTCGAGGCGGCGGCTTCGGGAGAGGCTTGCTTGAAATTGGTCAAGGAGCAAAGTTTTGCGTGCATATTGCTGGATATCTGGCTTGGGAAGGGAATTGACGGGCTCGAAACGCTGAAGCGGCTGCGTGAAGAAGGTAACGATTCGGCGGTCGTAATGATATCCGGGCACGGGAATATCGAGACTGCGGTAAAGTCCACAAAGCTTGGGGCCTTCGACTTTATCGAAAAGCCTCTGAGCCTTGAACGAACGGTCCTGACAGTCAAGAATGCGGTTCGTCAGCGTGAACTCGAACGGGCAAACGAACAGCTTCAGAAAGACCTGGCCGAAGAATATGTAATGGTCGGCGAATCGGTCGCGATGCGGGCGTTGAGAAAGCAGATATCGATCGTTGCCCCGTCGGACGGGCGAGTGTTGATCTCCGGCGAAAGCGGCACGGGTAAGGAACTTGTCGCAAGGGCGATCCATTCTCAGTCCAAAAGAAAAGGATCGGCATTCGTCGAGATAAACTCGGCCGCGATCCCAGAAGAGCTTGTAGAATCCGAACTTTTTGGGCATGCGAAGGGAGCGTTCTCGGGTGCGACAACCTCAAAAAAAGGAAAGTTTGAAGTAGCAGACGGGGCAACACTTTTCCTGGACGAGATTGGCGATATGTCGCCTCGTGTTCAGGCAAAGATGCTGCGCGTGCTTGAGGAACAGCGATTCGAGCCTGTCGGGAGCAATACGCCGGTGCGTGTGGACGTCCGGGTGATCTCTGCAACGAACCGGCCGCTTGAGGAACTTATCGACAGCGGCAATTTTCGTCACGACCTGTTCTATCGCCTGAATGTGATTCCGTTTCAGGTGCCACCGCTTCGTGAAAGAACCGACGATATTCCTGCTCTAGTCGATCACTTTAACAGGCGTTTCTCCAGCGAATATTCGAAGAAGGCCAAGGTGTTTTCTGACGATGCGATGGAAGTGCTGCGTTCGAACGTCTGGTTGGGCAATGTGCGTGAGCTAAAAAACACGATCGAGCGGATCGTGATCATGCACAGCCCGCAAAAGGTCGGGCCAAACGATCTGCCGAAACTTGGGACCAACGGCGAGATGCCGGCTGCGACATTCCGGTTTCCGTCATTCCGCGAGGCGACCGACGCATACCAACGTGAGTTTATTCTGCATAAGCTTTCCGAATTCGATGGAAACGTAAGTAAGGCCGCGGACGACATGGGAGTCGACCGCAGTCATTTGTACCGTCGAATGAAAAATTTAGGAATCAAAGAGAGATAGCCGCGAGAAGGCACAGAGTGCGCAAAACAAGTCTTCATGCGTGTTCCGTGCCTTCTCGCGGCCAACCTTTTTACTTGACGGGAAATCCTCGTTTCTTCATCAGAGCTTCAACCTTCGGGTCGCGGCCACGGAATTTGCGGTAGGCTTCCGCCGGATCGATGGTATTTCCGACTGAGAAGATCTCCTTAACGAGTTTTGCACCGACGGCTTTGTCATATGGGCCCTTGCCTTCGACAAAAGCACCGTACGCATCAGCCGTGATCACATCCGACCAGAGGTAGCTGTAATATCCGGCTGAGTATCCATCGCTAGAGAAAACATGCCCGAACTGAGGCGTTCGATGACGCATCACAATTTCCTTTGGCATATTTAGGGCTGTAAGAGTTTCCCGTTCGAATTTGTCCGCGTCGATCTTCTGGTCGCCTGCTAGATGAAGCTTCATATCTACGAGGGCGCTTGAAAGATATTCGGTTGTCGCAAAACCTTCGTTGAAGGTGTCGGCCTTTTTGATCTTATCGACCAACGCCTGCGGGATCGGCTTGCCGGTCTCGTAATGTAGAGCGAATCTCTGCAGAACTTCCGGGGTGTCCAGCCAATGTTCCAAAAGCTGTGAAGGGAATTCGACATAGTCTCGAGATACGTTTGTTCCCGAGAGCGTCGGATAGGTCACGTTTGACGAAAGCCCGTGCAGAGCGTGTCCGAATTCGTGAAACATCGTCGTGGCATCGTCCCATGATATCAGGACAGGTTCGCCGGGTTTGCCTTTGACGAAGTTCGAGTTATTGGAGACGATCGTCGTGATCTCGCCATCCATCCGATACTGGTTTCGGTAGGCGTTCATCCATGCACCGGAACGCTTGCCATCGCGCGCATAGGGGTCGAAGTACCACAGGCCGACATGCTTTCCGTTCGTCTTGTCCTTTACCTCATAGACGGTTACGTCGGGGTGAAATACGGGAATTCCGGTAACCGGCGTGAAGGTAAAGTTAAAGACTTCGCCCGCCACCCAAAACATTGCGTCGCGGATCTTATCCAACTGGAGGTAAGGTTTGACCTCATTCTGATCCAGGTCGTAGCGTGCCTTTCTCACCTTCTCGGCATAGAAGCGGTAATCCCAAGGCTCGATGGTAATGCCGGCCTTTTCCTTGTCCGCAAGGGCTTGCATATCAGCCACTTCCTCTTTGACTCGGGCGATCGCCGCTGGCCAAACGCCTTCCATCAATTTCATTGCATTCTCGGGATTCTTTGCCATGGCATTCTCTAAACGCCAATGTGCATGCGTAGCATAGCCGAGCAGTTTTGCTCTCTCAGCTCTAAGCTGAAGTACCTCAGTTATCCCGGCATTGTTGTCACGGGCATCTCCGTTGTCACCACGATTGACGAACATCTTCCAGACCTTTTCCCGAAGCGGCCTGTTTTCAGAATAGGTTAGGAACGGGTCGACCGACGATCGCGTGTTACGGATCATCCATGAACCCTTTTTCCCTTTCCCCTCTGCTGCCTGTGCGGCTGAATCACGTAACGACTGGGGTAATCCTGCAAGATCGGCCTCTTTGTCGATCGTCACGACCAGTTCACCTTCGTCGCCGAGCAAATTCTGGCTAAATTTGGTGAACAGCCCGGCCAACTGTTGGTTTATCGCCGCAAGCCGTGCCTTCTTCTCATTATCAAGTTTGGCTCCAGATCTTACGAAATTGGTGTAATAGAGCCACGTAAGGCGATACTTCTCGCCCCGTACCATCTTGTTTTTGCTTTCAGTATTGTAGACGGCCTCGATCCTCTTGAAGAGTTCGGCGTTCTGGGTGATCTTGTCGCCGTGTGCTGCAAGCAGCGGCTCCATTTCCGTTTCGACCGGCTCGAACTCTTTCGAATTCATATTTCCTGACCAGATGTTATAGATCGTGGAAACCCTGTCGAGAGTCTGGCCGCTCCGTTCCATGGCTGCAATGGTGTTTTCGAAGGTCGGCGCAGCCTTGTTACTGGCGATCGCATCTATCTCGCGAAGATGTTCCTCCATTCCGGCGATCAACGCGGGCTTAAAGTCGGCGACGCGGACTTTATCGAAGGGAGGAGTTCCACCGTAGCGGCCGGCCCATTTTTCGGTCAAAGGGTTGGCTGCGGCGGTCTCGATCCGCTCGGCGTAACCTATGTCGGTATTAGCTGTGGTCATAAACAAAAGGGTGGCAGCGACCGAACCGATCACTAACCAAAGGCGCAGGCATTCATACGATCTCGAATTGTGCATTTGTCAATCTCCAAGTACGGCAAACCGTTGGTTATTTGATGCGATATTTAGCAAGAAGTCACTTGAAAGTTAAGTCACAGCTTAACACAACGTTGGTGTGTGATGTGAGGAAGAGGTGGGAATCTGGCCTAAAACGAGCCTGCAAATCGAAACGTAGCTTGGAAACTGGAATGTACAACCAATTGACGTTTTAAGTAGGCATGCTCAAGGGTTGCCGAGAGCATGGTGAAAACAACTAGGCTCGGAATCAAAACGATGGTTGGCAATCCTAAACTTTGATTCCGGGCGTTTTTTTGTCTCTGAGCGGCGAAGGAATTAGGTAAGAGACGTTGTGAACGCCAAGCATTCACCCCTTCGATGGCGCACTCGTTTCAAAAGCTTACCACGCCATAAAAACTTCGTTCTGTAGCCCAGGCTACAGTATTAAGAGAAATGTCGACGCGTGATCCAGGTAAGCATCTGCACGAAGACCGAGATTACAAAAATTGTCACTAGTTTGTAATCCACCATACAGAAGCGGGCAGGCGGAACGATTAGGATTAGGTTGTTCGCCCTATATTGTGTTTGCTGAGTCTTCGCCTTGGACCCGTCGTGGTTTACGGATCAAACGGCAGAGCATAGGAACCGGTTCGTCGGCTTGGATGCCGACCGGATTCGCATTTGCTAGTTATAGCCGGCCTCGTTTGTGAAGCGCAAGCAGATTTTGGAATTCCGGTGTTATTACGAATTCCTTGTTTAACAAGACTGGTTACTCGGAGAAGATATGTTGTCCACGAAAATTTCAAGGGTCTTTCTTTCGTTGAGTTTGTTTTTTGCGCTTGGCGTGGTTGGCAGCACTGTTGTCAGGGCTGACGAGCCGGTGAAGCCTGAGTTTAAGAGGAAGCGTTGCGAGGATCGAAACTATGACCGCAACGCACTAGAAGACGAAGAGCGGACCTCTGGTGACTGTACCGGGACCGTTCCAACGCCGGAGCCGGTTTCGATACTGCTTTTTAGTGCCGGACTTGCTGGGGTTGGATTTGCAGCCCGCCGCCGTTTGCGCCGATCAGAATAAGTCTGTTCGCCCGTCAATACTAAGAGTTAAGGAACCGAAGCCGTATTGTTGCTCTAGAGTGACATACGGCTTTGTCTTCTTTTCCTGTAAGATTTTGGTGTAATGCTAGCTTCTGACACGCGCCTTTTGGATGCCTGGAAACCGCTGTTTATCGGCGGAGCTTTGGCGTTCATGTATTCTGGTGTGCTCGGAAAACTCGGATACGATTGGTGGACCGACGATAACTATTCGCATGGCTTGCTGGTTCCGTTCGTAATTGCCTACATCGTTTGGCATGAGTTTGACGCCATAAGATCTTCGCTGACCAGACCGGCGACTTTTCTAGGATTGTCATTTATTTCGCTGGCAGGATTCTTACTCCTCGGCGGGACGCTGGCGGCGGTATTATTCGCCCAACGGCTCTCGCTCGTAATAATGGGGGCCGGAGTGATCGTATTCTTCTTTGGCGTCCAAGTATCAAGAAGACTGGTCATTCCTTTCCTACTGTTATTGCTTGCGATCCCGATCCCCCAACTCATCTTCAACAAGATAGCCTTTCCCCTGCAGATCCTGGCGTCGAAGATCGCGGACAATGGCATTCGCCTTCTAGGAATACCGGTGGAACGTCATGGAAATGTGATCGACATTCTTCCTGTAGGATCAACGGAACTGGTGAGCCTGGAGGTAGTTGAGGCATGCAGCGGGATCCGGTCTTTGATGACCCTGATAACGCTGGCGCTAATCCTAGGATATTTTACGCGGGAGGGCCGTCGTCACCCTGGCGAGAGTCTTCTGCGGCTGCTAAACGACCGAGATGTTCTGCGAACGGTTTTACTGATGCTGGCGGCCGTTCCGGTCGCTCTGGTGACCAATGCCGCTCGGGTGATGGCGACTGGACTGATAGCTTTTTATTATGGCCGCGAGACCGTTGAAGGCGTTTGGCACGATATTTCTGGATCTATCGTCTTTCTCTCGGCCCTTGCGTTGCTTTTGCTTTTGAACGTTCTTCTAAAGAAGTTACTTTCGTCGGATAGATCGGACCAGGTGTTCGAACCGTTCCATATTGCAGGCAGGAGCCAGCGAACTTACGTCTCGAAGCGGCGGATCATTTCGCTTTTCGTTGCGGTCCTCTTCTGCGGCGCGTTTGTGAACTGGTTTCAGTACCGAGGCGAAGTAAAGGCCGAGCGTAAGCCGCTGAGCGAGATTCCTTCACTGCTGGGTTCTTGGGAGCAGCGGAATGCGGATATCCGATTTGATCCGGAGACGGAGAAAGTACTTCGGGCAAGCGATTACGTGATGCGGGACTACTATGGACCTGGGAAAAGGCTGAATCTATACGTTGGCTACTACGCATCACAGCGTTCAGGAGCAACTTACCACAGTCCGCTAAGCTGCCTTCCCGGAACCGGATGGGAAATGACTGATCCGAAACTTCTTGAGATAGTGACTCCGGCCGGAAAGAAACTAATGGTCAATCAGTATATTGTGAGCCAGGGCGAGCATCAGGAGTTTCTGATCTACTGGTATCAAGGACGTGGACGGAGCTCGCCCAGCGAGTATGAGGATAAGCTGTTCACAAGCCTGGACAGTGTGACGAGGCGACGGTCGGACGGCGGAATGGTCCGAATAATGACGCCGCTCGGGAAAGATCCTGCCCGGTCTTTGCAGGCCGCGGTTGACCTCACCGCCCATACGGCGGACAAAATTGGCGAGTATTTGCCGGATTAGCCTTTCCTGAACGATTTTCCTAGAAATTTGTATGCTTTCGTACTAACTTATACTGACATTGTCTAAATTTTGAGCGAATAGCCGCGAGAATGGGCTTAGGAGACGAATGAGCGTCGAGTTTCGGCAAAGAACTGCCGGCGAATACTTGCGAATAATAAAGAACCGGAAGTGGTTGGTCCTGCTTCCGGCGATCGCCGTGTTTTCCGCGTTCTTCTGGGTGGTTCGCGGACTGCCGAGCAATTATGTTTCGACTACCTTACTGACGCTAACGCCGCCCGCTATCTCTGAAAAGGTAGCTCCATCGCTTACGGATGACGATCTTTCGCAGCGTCTGGAGTCGATCAATCTGTCCGTTCTAAGCCGTGAATCGCTTGAACCTATGATGCAGAAGTTTGGGCTATACGAATCTGAAAGGGCTGCGGGGGTTCCAACGGAACGTCTTGTGGACCGGATGCACGATAGCATCGCGGTCGTACCCGAAAAGGGCGAGAACGAAAAGGTTGTTGGATTTCGCATCAGCTTCCGCGACCGGTCGCCGGAAACGGCCCAGGACGTTGCTGCTGAATTGGCCAAGAAATATGTCACGGCACAAACCGTCGAGTCGACATTGAGTGCAGAGACGACCCGCGAATTTATTAACAACCAGCTTGCTCAGGCGAAAACGAATCTTGATGCTCTTGAGAAGCAGCGGCTGGATATCATGATGAAGAATGTGGAGACATTGCCTGAATCGGCCCAGGGGCTGATCGCCCAACTTGAGGGTCTGAGGCAGCGCGAATCGACCATCTCAAAAGATAAAGAGACCTTGATCAATGAGAAGGGCCGGGTTCAGGAAAGCATTCGAGCGATGAACAGCCAAATGCGGTTGATCGAAAATTTTGGGGAGAACGAGACCAAAGCTTTAGTTGAGCAAGCGTCGAGGGTCGAGGATACACCGGCGTACGCCCAGCTTGTTCAAAAGCGGGCCGAACTTAACGCGAGACTGGAAAACCTTAAGACACGTTATCAGGAAAAGAATCCTGAGATAGTTCAGACACGAACCGACATAAGCAAGATAAACGAGGAACTGGATAAGCTCGCCCGCAATACGGAACAGCGGATTACCGCTGCAAACAACGCCGGATCTCGGAAAGCGGAGTTGCAGAAGAAGAGTCTTGAGATCGACCGTGACAAGGCCGAGGGGCAGATCGCTCAGATCGAGGACCAGCTGCGGGCTAAGGACGCAGAGTTGAGCCAAAATGCCGGCCAGATAATGATCCTGGAGTCCCGCATCAATTCGATCCCGAATGTGAAAGTTGCTCTCGAGGGAGTATCTAATCAACTGGAGCTTGCAAAGTCTGCGTATGATGAGACGTTAAAGAAGTACAACAACGCGCAGCAGCAAGTGGAACGGGAAAGTAATGCTCAGGGCGAAACGATCCGAGTTGTCGATCCCGCAAATCTGCCGCAGACGCCCGAGAATGCTTCTAAGCGGCCGCTGATGGTAGGACTCGGCGGGCTTCTGGGATTAGGGCTCGGGTTTCTCCTTGTCGGCCTCTTCGAATTACCACGTCTTTTGACCGTTCAGAACATTGAGGACGCGAAGCACTACACGGGCCTTCCGGTCTTGGCATCGGTGCCCGACCTCCTTTCCGATAAAGAGATCGAGAGTGGCCGCAGAATGTCGGTCCTAAAAGTAGCGGCCGGATTCGCCGCAACGGTGATCAGTATTCCTATCCTGATCATTTTGCTTCAAATGACAAGGATCATAGAAAGATTTAGCTAGAAGGAGTTCGTCGGTCAAAGATCGACCATTGTTGAATGTATAAAGAGTTTTACAATCTAAACGATTACCCGTTCAGCCTCACGCCGGATCCCAAGTTCATCGTGTTCACGCCGAGCTACAACGAGCTCCTTGCAAGCCTGTATTATGGCATCGAAATGGCGAAGGGCCTGATCGTCCTCACGGGCGAGGTTGGTACCGGCAAG
>JANNNS010000213.1:0-8990 GCA_031398645.1 Acidobacteriota bacterium | reverse complement strand
CATTGATATGGAGGCGGCCGTTTATTGTTTCGAGAAAATGTTCGATATCCCAGCATCGCGGCATACATCGATGAATCTATAGTGACGAGGGAGGAGGCGGCGCTGGATCGGACGGGTCCGTGTTGCGGCTTGGATAGAGTTCCTTCATGTATAAATTTAGATCCATTTTCCAGGCACCTTCTTCGCGGACAAAAGTGAGCTTTCTCCATTTATCTCCGGGAAAGCGGCTGATCTCAACGGTTGCGGTAGCTCCATCTATTTTCTCGTTCCGCGTCTGCGGCATTTCAGGACGGTTTAAGGGCGTCGTATTACCAGGCATGAGATACTCATCGATCGTCTTGCCGTATCCCTCCTCCGCTACCCCCGCGATGGTGTCAATCGTTCCCTTGGACAATGTTCGCTTCATCGTCTCCAGATCCTTAGCGTTTTTGGCATCGGTAAAAGTTCGCAACACGGCGACTGGGGAGTCTTGTGGAATCTCCTTTGTAGAATCGGAATTAACGGATCCTCCTCCGCAGGAAACCACGCACAACATAGAAAGCAGGAAAAGAGATATTCTTAGGATTTGCATATGGTGAAAGGTTAAGTCCGCGAAGCAATTATTTCTTTAATAGTTCTAATCCTGTTCCACGCGGATGAAGGCCCGGCAGCGTGATCGGCAGTTTACCCGTGATCGGCTGAAGTCCGAGGATGGAACGACCGGCGGCACGTCCCAAACTCGGCATATCGCCGTAAGCGACCAGGTTCGTTTTCATCTCGGGAAACGACATCAGAATGTACGGGTTGCCGAAGCTGATGCCAATGACGCGTTTGTTGGCGGCAAGGGCTTCGCGGAGGACGGCGGCTCCGTTTTCTGGAATGCCGACGCTGTTTTTTGCGCCTGATCGCACGCGGCCGTAGAGTCCGACGACGACCGTATCAGCTTCGTTCAGCGCTTTCCTCGCGGCATCGACTTGCGCCTGCAGCGAATTCTCCTGCAGATAGGCTTGCGTAAATCTCAAGCCGTTCGCCCGCAGTGTTCCGGCCAGCGGATTCATCACCGCGCCGCCGTCGAAGCCGTTCGAGATGCCGAGCACGGCGATCTTCTTCGAGCGGTCGAGCGGCAGATCGCCTTCACCCTGCCGGACTAGTGTGATGGCGGCATTCGCTATCTCGTCGGCCAATTGCGTTACGTCAGGCGACGAAACGATGCGGTCTATCTGGTCGATCGGCGTGATGCGGTTCTTAAATAGTCCGAGTTCATGTTTCCACGCGATCTGACGCGTGACGGATTCGTCCAAACGAGCCATTGGAATTCGACCGCTGGCGACGGCCTCCTTCAGGCCGCGAAGCATTGCCTCGACGTTCTCAGGTTTCTCGAGAATGTCCGTGCCTGCGAGGAATGCTCGCACGCCCGCTTCTTCCTGGGTGAAATAAAGCGTAAGGCCACTCATCGACATCGCGTCGGAGACGATCAGGCCCTTGAAACCCATTTCCTTTCGAAGCAAGTCGGTCTGCACTTTCGCCGAAAGCGTCGCCGGGATGTAGGCGGATTCCGAAACGATCTCGGCACCTGCTTCGGCATCGCCGCCCTTGTATTCCTTCAGCGGTTTGACCTGTTCGCTATCGATCTGCGGCAAAGCGATATGGGCGATCATTATCGATCCAATGCCCGCGTCGACGGCACGCTTGAAAGGGACAAGCTCTAGCGAATCGAAACGTGCCCGCGGAAGGTCGATGATCGGCAGGCCCCGGTGCGAATCGATGTTTGTATCGCCGTGGCCGGGAAAATGCTTGGCCGTGGCGATGACCTTTTGCGATTGAATGCCCTCAGCGAAAGCAACGCCAAAACGCGCTACATCTTCAGGGTCTTCGCCGAAGCTTCGGACATTGATGACGGGATTCGCGGCGTTGTTATTTACGTCGAGTACCGGGGCATAGACATGCTGAATGCCGATCGCACGTGCTTCGCGGCCGGTGACAACGCCCATTCGACGGGCGAATTCGGGATTGCCCGTCGCGGCGACAGCCATTGCCCACGGAAAGTTTGTGGCATCTTCAAACCGCATTCCGATGCCCGTTTCGGCGTCGAGCGACATCAGAAGCGGTGTTTTTGCCAACTCCTGCATCCGATTCGCAATGTGCGTCGTCTCGTAGATCGG
This sequence comes from Acidobacteriota bacterium, assembly GCA_031398645.1. Lineage (GTDB taxonomy): Bacteria > Acidobacteriota > Blastocatellia > Pyrinomonadales > Pyrinomonadaceae > OLB17. Next base: position 6,849 of record JANNNS010000213.1, on the reverse strand, counting down.
TGCTCCGAAAAAGATGATTCCGCCGAGTTTGTTATCAACTATGTCCTTACGCAGCGATTTGAAGAACGCACTGTCCTGATTCGCGAACCGTGCATTGATGCCGACGTGCACAAGTTGGCCGACCTTTTCATCGACCGACATTTTCTTGACGTACTTGGCAGCAAAGTCCCACGACTTTTTCGAGGGCTCGAGCTTTTGTGACTGCGGAATGCGGAAGGCGGAATGCGGATTCGCGCGCGTCAACTCGGGCGCTGAACCTACGAGAAACGTCAACAACAACGTGATGCTAAGAAACTTCTTCATTACTTCTTATGATTAGGGTCGAAACGAACGCTACTACAACCGTCGTCAGGCTGCCGATCAGCGCATACCACGGCCAGGCGATGACCGGCCCCGGAACTATCTTATTTGATGCGAGAAGGACGTAGGTCATTAACGAAATACTTACAAGCATACCGGCGAGGGCATGAACTTCTTTAGCTCTCTTCAAAAGAGCACCCACAAGGAAGACGCCGAGGATCGGGCCATTTATTAGTGATGCAACCGAAAGTGCGAGCCCAAGAGCTGAATCCTCAACCAGTTTCATCCGTATCGCGATCTCAAGGGCAACGGCGATCGTGATCTGGACTATCCCAAAAACAACCGTCAGCAATCCCGAAACGCGAAGTAGATGACGGTCCGAGATATCCTTTGCAAACCGTTTGTAAATATCGTTTACGGAGGTTGCGGCGATCGCGTTCAGAGAAGAGGAAAGTGCCGCCGCGAAGATGGCTGCGACAACAAGGCCTGCGAGTCCGGTCGGCATTTTCTGAGTAATGAAATCGGGAAATATCTTGTCACCGCCGGTGAAGGGAAACGCGGCACCGCCGGCCGTATATCCATCCAGCGCGTACGGCTGATAGAAGGCAAACAACAAAACCCCGATGAAAAGGAAACCCAGGAACTGGACCAAAACCACCAGCCCCGACGTCATCAACGCGGTAATCGCGGCTCGCGGCTTATCGGTACAAAGATATCGCTGAACCAGAAACTGGTCGGTTCCGTGCGTGGACATCGTAAGAAAACAGCCGCCAAGCACGCCGCCCCAGAATGTGTAGGTTTTGGCAAAGTCGAGGTTGAAATCGAACACCTTAAATTTTTCGTACTGTTGCCCGATATCAATGGCATTTGAGATGCCGCCGTCGATGCTGTAGACCAGCACCACAGCGGCAGCGATCGCTCCGCCGATGTAGATCACTAGCTGCACGACCTCGACCCAGATAACGGCCTCGATGCCGCCGTAGAAGGTGAAGACGATCATGATTATGCCGAGCAGTACTATGGATCCGACGATCACGGTGGCGTTGTCTGTTCCGGGACTAAATGCCGTATAGACCGCGGCAAGAACGATCGCCGTCAACAGCAGCCGGATGCCGTCGGCGATGTTTCGCATGATCACGAACAGGCCTGAGGCAAGCATTTTGACACGCCCGCCAAACCGGTCACCCAGGAGCTGATAAACTGTCTGCAGCTCGCCGCGGAAATACATCGGAATAAAGACGAGCGAGATAACGATCCGGCCCAAGAGGTAACCGAGAACAAGCTGAATGAACTGAAAATTGCCGCCTTTGACAAAAGCATAGCCGGGAACGGAGATGAATGTGATCGTGCTGGTCTCCGTTGCGACGATCGACATCGCGATGGCCCACCAGGGCACATTTCGGTCACCGACAAAATAATCTTCGGTAGTTTCCTGCTTCCCGGCGTACCAGATGCCGAACGCGGTGATGCCGATCAAGTAGCCGAAGATAATAATGAGGTCGAGTGTTTGCATCTATACCGCCGGGATTACTTTGGTTCGAGAACTATCGAAGTCAGCTTATTCATCAACTTGGTCTCGAGCATCGTCGTGCTTTCAAACAATTTACCTTCCACGTTGGCGGAAATGACATTGCGTGCCGCAGCTTTGTCTGCTCCGATCTTGTATATAGGCTGTTTCGAAAGGTTGGTTTCCTCCGTCAAGGGCGATCCGTTGAACTGAGCATTCTGCACCGCGACGACTTTTTTGCCAAATCCTTTGCTTTCTTTGTCATTCAATATCTCGGAGATCGGCGTATAGAAAGTGATCTCGATCGAGGGCACCTCACCGCCGGGCCGAACAAGGATATCGGCCATTAATTCGCTGGGCTCGCTTTTAAGCGGAGCAGCCGGTTTCGACGCACAGCCCACGCTGGCCAAGACAAACAGCAATATCGGGAGCCACCGTAGGATCATTTAGGGACCATTACAGCCGTTACGCTTTTATTGTTCAAGGTCGTCTGCGGGACAAGCTTGGCCTCGTAAAGTTTGCCGTTTACCCTTGCGGACACCGTGCTTTCGGCCGTAACGGGAACGTCTTTGATAATGTAAACAGTTCGCCCGGCTTCATTTGTGGTCGCGGTGAGCGGCTTGCCGGTGTACTGAGCATCTTCGACCGGTACCGAAACCACGCCTTCGTCGGTCTTTGTCCCTGGAGCGACCGGCCGTGTGTAAAAGAAAGTTATCTCGACCGAACGCCCTTCGTCTGTGCGCTTAATGAGCACGTCGGTCTTAAAATCGGCGTCTGCCGGAATGACCACGGCTACCGGCTTGGGCTGACTGCCGCATGCAGCTACCAACAGAAACAGGAGAATAGCGAAACATATTTTCATAAGGCGTTGTTTTAGCGTTTAAGGTCTGCAACGGCATCATCAACAACGTAAGCCGTCTTCTCGAGCGATTCGGTTGCACTAATATTGTCCACGCCTCCGCGATGCATTACAAGGGCGATACGAAGGTCGCCCTTTGCCGCGGCGAAGAGGTCGCTCGCCGCCGTTTCATCAAGGCCCGTCTCTGCCATCAGGATGCGAAGTCCGCGAACACGCAGCTTCTCGTTCGAAGCCTTCATGTTCGTCATCCGGTTTCCTTTGACGTAACCGAGGCGGATCATCGCGACCGTAGAGATCATATTTAGAACGAGCTTCTGCGCCGTGCCGGCCTTCATTCGGGTCGATCCGGTGATAGGTTCGGGCCCGACAACGGGAACGATCGCAATATCTACAGCCTTCGTAATGGCCGAGTCGGGATTGCATACGATCGCTGCGGTAAAGCATCCGATCGACCGCGCGTATTCGACGGCTCCGATGGTGTAAGGCGTTCGGCCCGAAGCCGCGACACCAACCACGGCATCGCCCGGCAAGACACCGCGCCCGTTAAGGTCCACGATCGCAGCGTCGCGATTATCCTCGCTTGCCTCACTTGCTTTATAAAGTGCATCATAACCGCCGGCCATGATCCCTTGAACCAGATCGTAGGACACACCATATGTCGGCGGGATCTCCGATGCGTCCAGAACGCCAAGCCGTCCGCTGGTACCAGTTCCGACATAAAACAAGCGTCCGCCTTTTTGTAATCTTTCGACGATCTGGTCTGTCGCCTCCGCAATGTCGGGCAGGACCTTTTCCACTGCAAGCGCAACCAACTTGTCCTCGGCGTTGATCAGCCTAACCGCATCAAGCGTCGAGACGGAGTCGATCGCAGCGGTATTCGGGTTCTCCTGTTCGGTAATTGGAAGCACTAGCGCTTGCCTCCATTACTATGTGCGGAAAAAGCCTGCATCGACATCAATGCGGCTGCGTGTGCAGGCGGCATTTCGGGTTCGGTCAGAAAGGCTTTTCGGGCGACGGTTCGAATGGTGTCGAGCATAGGTTTTTTCAGGAGGTCACCTGCTTTGAACACACTGCCGACGCAGCCGATCGGGACCTTTTCCTTCATCAGGCCGAGCTTTTCGATAACGGCACACGCGGCGAGGCCGAGTTCCGATCCGGCCTCTTCCATAATACTCATCGCGACAGCGTCGCCGTCCTGAGCGGCCTCGACGACGAACTGTGCAAAGCCGGCGATACGTGTGTTGTCGACCTGCGGCGAATATATCGCGACGATGAGATTTTCCGGGCCCGAGGCTCTGAAATACTCGGATGCCCGCTTGGTCAAACTAGTTGCGATACCGCGTCCGTCCGAGGCTTTTGCGACCGAATGAAGGGCGGTTTGCGCAATGCCTACGCCGCCGCCCTCATCGCCTGCTAGCGGTCCCCAGCCGCCTGAGATCGCGAGATCTCCTTCAGCATTCTTTCCAAGGCAAATAGATCCGGTACCTGCAATTACGACCAAACCGGGCTCGCCGAGGGTAGTTGCGTAGAGCGCTATTTCAGCATCCGTGATGACGGTCGTTTCAGCAACGCCCAGACTCTTCTGAAAACGTTCACGGACACGCTGGCGAAGGTCGGCACGTCGCACGCCGGCTAGGCCGAGCGTCGCGGCAGCGATGTCACCGCGTGAGACTCCGCCAATGTCACACGCTTCGTTAACGGCTTTAAGGATGTTCCCGACGGCCGTCTCGACGCCGACCCGAAGCGGATTTGACGGGCCCGCATATCCTTCGCATTTGACCTCGCCGGACGGTTTCATGAGGGCGATATGCGTCTTAGTTCCGCCGCCGTCCACGCCGAGAAACAACTGGTGCGATCTGCCGTTGCCGTTCGATTTTGCCCGCTTAGCCGCCATTCGCTGAATTTTTAGCCCAAAAAGCTCTACTATTCTTAGCTAAACTTGACATATAATCAAATTTAACAGATTTTATGTATTCAATAAGATTACTTGATACGCTCGTGTCATGCCGTCCGGCAAAATAAACGGTTAATTCCGACACTTTTACAACCGATATGGAGATCAGACAGCTAAAGGCATTTCTGGCTATCGCCGAAGCAAAGACATTTACCGCGGGAGCCCGGCGTGTGAACGTGACGCAGGCTGCCATCTCGATGCAGATTCGCCAGCTTGAAGACGAGGTCGGCCTGTCGCTGTTCACGCGCACCCCGAGACGCGTGATCCTGACGGAAGCAGGCGAGTACCTGCTTGACCGGGCACGAAAAATACTTCGGGAACATGATTCGGCCCTGGCTGAGATCGCAGAAGTTGCCGGTGCCGAGTACGGACGCCTGAGAATAGGATCGGCGTCGGGTACGTTCGCGATGAACCAGCTTCCCGGCATTATGGCCGGCCTGCGTGAAAAGTTTCCCAACGCCGAACTTTCCGTCTCGGCCGGAACAAGCGAACGCTTGGTTGACAGGATGATGCACGGTGAACTGGACACGGCGTTCGTGTCGTTGCCTGTAGATAATCTTAATGTAAGCACCGAATCGCTATTTTCGGACGAGATAGTCGCGATCGCACATCCAAAGCATCCGCTGGCGAAAGAAAAGTTCATCAGTGCGGCGACGCTGGCCGGAGAGAAGCTCATCCTGGGCGAACGCGGCGGAAACACTCGACGCATGATCGACGAATTTTTCCAGGCCGCGAATGTTAAGCCGAATATTTCGATGGAGCTTTCACGGCAAGAGGCGATCACGAAAATGGTCGAGCAAGGCCTGGGAGTCGGCATGGCAGGTGCAAAGTCCGTGGCAAAGGAGATCCGCGACGGAAAGCTAACCTGCTGGCTGATCGAAGGAGCTGAGATCAAATGGGAACTCGGCCTGGCACGATTGCGGGGCGGGCATTTTTCGCCGATCGGAAAAGAGTTTGTGCGGTTGTGCAAGGAAAGTTTTACAGAACGGGAGAAGGGGCTGAAAGCGAGGCGATGAGAAGAAGTTTTATCACAGAGACACAGAGGAGCAGAGTGGAAGAGGATATTTATCAAACTCTCAATGAATCTAGTTTGCGTTCGAGGCTGGTGCATTCTGTCGTTTATTTCGTCCTGTCTCTGTGTCTCTGTGCCTCTGTGGTGAATTCCGTTCGAGCGCAGGGATTGCCTGTTGCCGCGCCGCAGACGGTCGGGATGAACGCGGCGAAGTTGGAGCAGATCGAAGCTTTAGTCAACGCCGATATCGCCGATAAGAAACTGCCCGGAGCGGTCGTGATCGTCGGGCACAAGGGGAAGATCGTTTACCGCAAGGCGTTCGGCAACCGGTCGCTGGTTCCGACGGTTGAGAAGATGACGGTCGATACGATCTTTGATGTTGCCAGCCTAACGAAACCGGTCGCGACTGCTACCTCAATAATGATCCTGATGGAGCAAGGCAAGCTCCGGCTGAACGACACGATCGGCAAGTTCATCCCCGACATCGACGACGAACAGGCCAAACGCGTCACCATCCAGCAGCTTCTCACGCATACGTCCGGCTATCGCCCCGATTTCGACCTCGGCGAAAAATGGACCGGGCGGGAAGGAATGCTCGCGGCTTTGAAAAAGGAGAAGTTAAGAAATCCGCCGGGGACTAGGTTTGTTTATTCAGATATTGGATTCATTGTGTTGGGGGAGATTGTCGAGAAGCTGGCTCCACGGCCCGCCAGATGGGGTCTTCCGGGCAGCTGGCCGACGCTGACTGAGCGTTTCGTGGATGACTTTGTTTTCACTCCGACCTCGGCGAACTCGACCCGATTCCGTCCGCTTGTTTTTTTTGGACACGGAATAATTCCTCCGGAACGTCGTACTCAGCGGATCAAATGGCTTGAACAACTTGCGCCGACTGAAAACGTAAAAGGACAAAACAGCTATCTCGGATCAAGCTTCTCGGGCGACGCGACTGTCGGAAATACGATCCTGAAAGGTGACGTTCATGATCCGACGGCGTATCGAATGGGTGGTGTGGCTGGACATGCTGGACTTTTTTCAACCGCGGACGATCTTGCCCGCTACTGCCAGATGCTTCTGAACGGCGGCGTGGCTCCTGTGGGGACCGTGAGCGGTAGCGACCGGGGAAGTAAGGCCCCACCCGCTACCGCAGGTGGTACCGACAAGGGCGTCCGCATTTTGTCGGCCCAGACCGTGGCGAAGATGACCGCTCCTTACGTCGT
>JANNNS010000207.1:0-3809 GCA_031398645.1 Acidobacteriota bacterium | reverse complement strand
GTCATCGACAGCTGCCATTTTCTGTCACAAATCGCTCAAAATCAATGACGGCCTGTACTGTCCAGAGATTGACTTCAACTAGTCCTAAGTCACTAAACACCAATAAATTAGCTGATTTAGGCGAATCTTCCAAGTTCGTGCCGTCTGGCACCTGTTTTGCTATTTGGTTCTACCGAGCGCCAGCGCTGTCCAACCAGCGTGCATCTTCGCTTCTATAACCACAATTCAGCCCCATCGATCAAATCTATGAGATTAGAACTCGAACAGAACCATTCGCCTATGACGTTCGCTGAGAATGCGACAGTCGAAAGTTCCCTTGAAAATAGGGCCGCCGAGGCCGCTGACCATCTCCGTGAGGGCATTAAGGCTGCTCAGTCGGGCAATCGCACGGGAGCCAGAGCGGCACTGCTGCGTGCGGCCGACCTTGACCCGCGAAGTGAGAGCGCATGGCTTTGGCTTTCCTCGATCAGCGAATACCCGGAAGAACTGCTCGTATTTTTGACGAATGTTTTGGAGATCAACCCGCTAAATGCTCGGGCGCTCGAATGGTCCGCAGCAACGAGATCGCTGCTGGCAAAAAACTTCGTCCAGCGAGGGATCGACGCCGCCGAAGCAAACCAGCAAGAGACGGCAGTTCAGCATTTTAACCAGGCACTGGAGTATGACGAGAAGAATTCGATGGCGTGGCTCTGGCTAGCTTCGTTGTCAGAATCAAATGAAGGAAAGCTTTCCTACCTCGAGAAGGTTCTCGAATTCGAACCTGAGAACGAATCCGCAAAAACTGGTTATGAAGCCGCTCGCAACGGTATTCGGGCAAATCTGCTGAATGAGGCACGTGTAGCAGCTGTGAACGGCAACGCTGCAGATGCGGACGCACTCCTTGAAGCAATAATTGCCGAGGAACCCGACGCCGAAGACGCGTGGGTGCTCCGCTCGCACCTTGCAAACGGATTTGATGCGAAGATATCGGCACTCAAAAGGGTGCTTGAGATCAATCCAAGCAATGTTGGGGCAAAGGCGAGTCTGGAATCATTGACCGCGATCATTGATTCAGTAGCAGTAAGTGCTCCTGTACCGGCTCCGGTTGAGCAGACCGAATTCGCCTTTGAGGAGGAGGCAAAACCCTCGACCGTCGGGTTCGCGGCTGAACAATTGACGAATAGCTCTGAGGAAGAGAGCGTATGGGAACCGGTAGAACCGATCGACGAATTTTTGGCTGCTCACGACGACGCGATGCAGGAGGCGGCTCCATTTGACAGCTTCGCGGCCGAATCGCCTGAGGATCTTCAGCAGTCGGAAGCACTAGAAACCGACGGCGAGGTTGTCGATACGGATCTGGAAGCGCGTTTCGAATCGTCGGATGCATTCGCGGAGTCGGCTCGGGTTCACGATGAAGTTCCTCATTTTACCGCGGAAACGGAGACTAGCGAGTTTCTGGAAGAGACAAGCACCGAAGAATTTCAGTATCCGCGAACCGCGGACGGGGAGACCGAGACCGTCTCGGAATCGCTTGAACCGAGCTTCAGCGTTTCAGAATCTGAGTCGCATGAAGCTGCCTATGGACTTGGGCCAGAGCAAGTCAGCCTTGCGGATGAAAGCGCAGGCCCCAATGTGGACGAGCAGCCCGCACACACCGTATCTCAGCCGTCCGAAGAGTGGCACGAGCCGCAAGCGGCAACGTTTGACGAACCCGCACTTGTTGCCCCGGCCTCGAACCCATTTGAAAATTCCGAGTATGCGAATGGCAGGAACGAATTCGCGACCTTGGTATCGATCGATCTTGATCCTGAGATGCTCGCGGCGATCCAGAGCTATGACCCGCATGCAGGATCTGAAGCTCCGACACCGGCGGATGACAACGGCTTCAATGTTCCGTTCGACGCCACAATGTACGGCAGCAGCAACATACCGATGCCGGTGGGCGACCTGAATGAGCCCGCACCACTTGTGCCATCGGGCTTCGAGACACGTCTCTTCGTTGAGAGATCAGAAGATGGGCCGAATGTTTCCGCATCTGCCGCTTGCCCATTTTGCAGCTCAGAGAATGATATCCAGGCCATTGCCTGTCAGGGCTGCTTGTCGATCCTGACGCTCGCTGACCTAGAGTTGATACTCGCAAACCAGCACGCCGATAAGACCGTTCTCCGTCAGGCCGTCGAAAGAATGGAAGGCGAACGATCGAATCGGGAATTTGGCGAAGCAGACCTGACAACCCTCGGCATTGGCCATCTTAACCTTAGAAATCTTCAGTTTGGATATAACTATCTTCACGAAGCTTCGCAGAAGAATCCGAACAACGTCGTACTTTCCGGCCAGGTCAACGCTTTGCTGATCAGGCTAGAAGAGATCAAGCAGCAGGATGAGGCTCATCAGTCGATGGTGAAGGGCAAGACGATCCTTGTGGTTGATGACAGCCCGACTGTTCGAAAACTGATCGCCGGGAAACTTGAAAAATGCGGTCACGAGGTCGTTTGTTCGAGCGACGGAGTCGAAGCAATGGAGCAACTCGAAGCTCTTCGCCCGGATCTCGTTCTCCTCGACATTACTATGCCGCGAATGGATGGATATCAGGTCTGTAAACTCATTCGGGGCAACGCCGCCACCAAGGACGTTCCAGTCGTGATGATCTCGGGCAAAGACGGCTTCTTTGACAAGGTACGGGGCCGTATGGCGGGAACTTCGGGTTACATCACGAAGCCGTTTGGTCCTGAGACGTTGATGAAGGCCGTTGAATCCTATCTTAAAGCAGAGCACGCAGCCGAAGTCCAGATCGGCGAATAGACAATGACCGAACTTGAGGATCCCCCGGTTGAAAACGAGATCGCCGAGACTCGATTCCCCACAACCGCACCCGGCGAAAAGTTTATCACTTTTGAGTTGGGCGACAGATTGTTTTGTGTTCCGGCCTCGACGGTCCATGAGGTCGTGCACTCCCTGGCGACAGCCGCTGTACCTTTGGCTCCGTCCTGGCTCTTGGGGTTAGGAGCTTTCAAAGGAGAGCCGGTCGCCCTGATTGATCCATCGACCGTCGCGGGCCAATTCCGCCCCTTGCACAACGCCAAAACTAAGACCATCGTCTTCCACTCGCTAGCCAACCATACAAAATTTGCTCTCCCTATCGATTCCCTTCGGGAGATCATTACCGTTGATGCCTCGCTGCTACGCTCGGGTGAATATGTGCACGAGGGACGGCATTTAACTCTCGTCGAGCACGATAGACTAATTAACAGCTTTCAAGAGAATCCCTTCTAAGGGTCAAGGACCGTCAAATGGAACGCCGCCCGACCGAATCAAGGCTTCACACCATCCGCGCAAAGATATGGATAATGGTAATTCTGCTCGCCGTCACAAACTGCGTGAGCGGAGCCGTCGTCTTCTTTGCGACCGCGATGCTGACTTCCGCAACATGGATCCCGGTTCTGGTCACTATCTCTGTATCAACGGTTACAACCATCGCGTTTGCATGGTGGATATCGAGCGACGTTCTGCGGCCACTGGATAAACTGAATCTGCTCGCAAAAAGCATCGAGCGAAGTCCCGGCATGTCGGTTCCGAAGACCACGGGCGCCGTCGAGACAGATGACATCCTTCACACGATCAGCCGCACTTCAAAGCAGCTTACTAATGTTATCGATCTGATGGACGATGTGTCGTCCGGCAACACTCAGGCGGTGCTTGACCCGCTGGAGCATCCGGACCGTCTAAGCGAGTCCTTTCGCTGCCCAGTTCCAGCTGCAGCTGTTCACCGGCCTGCACGTTGGCGCTCACTTGGGCTGCTGACGTCTCGATGCTGCGCTGCAGTTCGCCTT
>JANNNS010000110.1:0-2691 GCA_031398645.1 Acidobacteriota bacterium | reverse complement strand
TTGCGATCGCAACCGTAGAACTGCCTTCTTTAACTTTCTTGACAACGGAGTCGGCATTTTAGAGAGTATCAAATTAAGATGGGGAGCTTCCTTACTCCAAACCGCTGGTCTCAAGGATAACACCGACCTTTTGCGGGATGTTCTAGAAGGCAAAATCGGCTCGCGAACGGGTCTAAGCTACAGGGGGAACGGACTGCCGGAGATTTATAAGCGGTTCCAACGGGGTCAGATCTCGAGACTGATCATAATTGCCAATAACGTGTATGCTGACTTAGAGTCGAATGTATTCAGGTTGCTGCCGATTCCCTTTCGAGGGACATTCTTCCACTGGGAGATAAGCTATGACAAGCACTATTCAGACGCCGATGATGAAGATTAATCTTGCCAAAGAGTTCAGTGAGATTCCCGGCCCTCGCCAAAAGAACGAAGGACCGAACTCCGGCGAGGAATTTCTGGAAAGGATACTTCAGCCCGCATACGACGCGGCCGTGGCCGAGGGCGTGCAGCTCTTCATCGATCTCGATGGAACAGAGGGCTACGCAACTTCTTTCTTGGAATCAGCTTTTGGGAGCCTTGCTCGGATCTATGGTCCCGATGCGGTCCTAAAGAGGCTGGAATTCAAGTCCGATGAGGAGCCCTACTTGATCGATGAAATAAAGATCTACATCAGCGAGGCGTCGGCAAAATGACGCCGGGGATGCGCTCGGCGGTGTTCGCGATCCTGGGGCTAATCGCGGGTCTATTGTTGGGCTATTTCGGTCGACAATTTCTCACCGTAGAACTGAAGAAGGATATCGGCCTAGGAGACGTCCTCAACTTTACGATAACTCTCATTTTTGCCTTTCTTCTACAAAACTATCTGCAAAAACGGTTTGGGAACGAACGAGCCGAGAAGGACCACATAATTGATCTGATCAAAGAATCACTTGTCGCCTTACGGGAGACCCGAGCATCATTCACGGCGATAGTCGATCGTAAGCGGATTGATCCGGCCGACGAAAAGTCCCTACTTGCCTATCTGCGAAACCTCAGCAACAGCCTGTCTATACTCCAAGAGTCGGTTCACGCTTGCGGCGATACAAATGGCGAAGCGGCTTGTATCGCCATCCGCCAACTGTACATCGGGTACAAACGAATTCTTACCGGGGGAAACTTCCCTTCGAAGCCATATTCAATGAAGACCTTCAACGATGCGGAGAAGGCAAGCGGCCAGATCTCACTTGAGTTGAACAAAATGCGTATCCAGCTAAATCGCAAGTAATGAGATCTCTTTCTATTCGCTCCGGCTCAGGAGCTGCGTAAGCATCCGCTCCATTCGCTCGGCCCGCTCGGCATCGGCCCGGCGGTACTCCTCGAAAACTTCTTTCGTAAGCACCTTCTCAAGGGCGACGTCGATCTTCTTATTGAGGTCTTCGATCTGCTTGCTGTTCTCGGCGATCTTGGCCGAATTCTGCTCGATGCGCGAGTCCTTGGCGTGCGTCGCCGTCGCCGTCGCGATGTACCAGGTCACAGAAACAGAAAGGACCGCGGCCAGCACGTGAAGAAGTGGCTGGTAACGCCGGAACGTATATTCGACGGTTGGGGGCTTGTCGCCTTCGGCGTCAGCTGCTGTGAGGTGTGAGGGTTGCATGACGTTATTTCAAAGCCTTCTTCTGTATTTGCCCGACGGGCTGTACCGCATAGAGATGTCCATCCTTGGAGCAATATAGGATCCACCAGAACTCCGATCGGTATTTCTTCCCGAACTCCGAGGGTAACGAGCTGTCCGGGTCGACCTTGAATGATCCGAGATGGATCCCGCGAGAGTCTTCATGCGAGTACTCCAACTGCCGGCCGTCAAAGTAAATGATCTTTACGGGCGGGAGGATCCTGATCGCTTCGAACCTCTCCTTCGCGGTCGTAGTGTGGTCGCACTTCTCATTCTGGCCGGCAACCCATGAAGATCCGGCGAGTAAGATCGAAAATAGAAGAGTGAGGGCCGATCGCGTCATTATTCGATATAGAGATACCCGCCAAAAATGGTCGTCAGAGGATTCGTCGCCCACGTCGGGTTGATGGCTTTTACCTCGACATAGTCGCCCGCGGCCACGGCGATCGAAAGCGACGAATTGCTAAAGACGCGCTCGCTGGTAGCTGACGATACGGTTGCAATCAGAGTGTCCGTCGTATTGTTTAGCCGAACGTACAGGCTCCAGGCCTCGGCTGTGCCCGCGGTTCCGGAAAAGCAATAGATCTGTGCGATCTTCAGCGTGCCCGCTCGGCGAATATAGATCCGGCTTGTTGCGGCCGCGGTGACGGGTGCCTTGGGAAGCTGGCCAAAGTAGATCGTTTGGCCGTCTGCCGGCGAGCTGGTAAGCGCCTGCACGTTGAGAGCATAGCTCGTGCCGGACGGTCCCGTTGCTCCGGTATTGCCTTGGATTCCCTGAATTCCTTGCGGCCCTTGCGGGCCCGTTGCTCCCGGAGCTCCGTCGTTTCCTGGAATGCCCTGCGGGCCGGTGGCCCCGACGTTTCCCTGAACTCCTTGCGGACCAGTTGGTCCTGCCGGGCCGGTCGGACCGGCTGCTCCCGTAGGCCCGACGTCGCCGGCTGGTCCTTGCGGGCCTTGCGGGCTGAAGCAGCAGTTGGTGCACTTGCAGCAATGTCAACATTTCCATCTTCTTCCATAGGTTGGTCTGAAATTTTTTGTTTTTT
>JANNNS010000073.1:0-14882 GCA_031398645.1 Acidobacteriota bacterium | reverse complement strand
AGGCAAATGAAATGATAAAAAGCGGAAAGGCGACCGGTGGTATGGTTCCAAAACTGCAGAACCTGATCGCTCTGCTCGAACGCGGGATCGGCTCCGCCCATGTGATAAGCGGCAATCAGCGCAACGCCCTCCTTTCAGAGGTATTCACCGACCAAGGAACCGGCACAATGGTGGTTCGCGACTGACTCAGGGTTCCGTTGAGACGCTAAACGACAAAAGATGGCTCTTATATAAATAAGAGCCATCTTCAAAGTGGTGCCGAGGACGAGACTCGAACTCGTACGGATCGCTCCACACGCCCCTCAAACGTGCGCGGCTACCAATTACGCCACCTCGGCAAAAGTATATATTTTCAAAAGAACTTACTTGTTAGCAGGCGGATTCGGCTGAACCGGCATTGCGACAGTGTTGCTTGAGTTTGCGGCAGGTGCGGCATTGCCAGCCGGCGCCGCGTTGCTATTAGTATCGGCCGGAATGGTGATCGTCTGTTCGCTGCCCGGAGCGATAGTAGCTGAAACGACCGGAGTCGCACCTACTGCAGGTGTAGGCGACGCCGTACCCTCAATCACGGACTCGTCCTGGTTGCCGGAAAGCACCGAAACATTTCCGCTAAGTGCCGGCATCGAGATCATCAGGGCGGAAAGCATGAACATGACCGCCGCTCCAATCGTGAACTTCGCCAGGACCGATGCAGTTCCGCGTGGTGCGAAAGCCGTGCTCGATACATTGCTGGTAAACAAGGCTCCGGCATCCGTTTTTCCCGGCTGCAGCAGAACTGAGCCAATCAATACGACGCAGGATGTAAAAAATAGAGCGTATAGAATGTAAAGCAAACTTTTTATCCGTCCAACTATTTGTAATTAACTATTCGAGCAAATGTCTCGGCGTCGAGGCTTGCTCCGCCGACCAACGCACCATCGATGTCTTCACGGGCCATTAATGTCCCAATGTTCTCCGGCTTCACCGAACCGCCGTACAATATCCTGATCGATTCGGCTGTACCTTTTCCGTGCGTTTCTGCAACGGTTTTCCGAATGTGCCCGTGCATTTCTTGAGCCTGTTCGGGCGTGGCGGTTTTACCCGTACCGATCGCCCAGACAGGCTCGTAAGCAATAATGATACGTTCCATATCGGAAACTGTCAATCCCGCTAAACTTCCTGTAAGTTGGGTTTTTACAACAGATTCTGCATTGCCCGCTTCCCTGTCTGACAAATGTTCGCCAACGCATACGATCGCTATCAGGCCAGCCTCGATAGCAGCTTTCGCTTTTTTGTTGACCGACGCGTCTGTCTCTCCGTAGAATTGCCGCCTTTCCGAGTGCCCAATTATCACGTAAGAACAGCCGGCATCCTTCAACATCGCTGGGGTTACTTCGCCCGTGTGAGCACCAAAATCGTTCTGAACGGAACAATTCTGGCCCGCCACGTGGACGTTCGACCCGTCAAGACGATCGGCCACCGTCTTTAGAGCCGTAAACACCGGTGCGATCACCACATCGCAATGGTTCGAATTCGCCACAAAAGGTTTCAAGGCAAGTGCTGTATCAACTGATTCGCCGATCAGTTTAAACATCTTCCAGTTTCCAGCTATTACAGGTCTTCTCATCTTATTTGTCATCCAGCGCAGCGACGCCCGGCAGTTCATCGCCGGCCAGAAACTCTAAGGTCGCTCCGCCGCCGGTTGAGATGTGGGATATCTTGTCAGCGAGTCCTGCTTCATTGACGGCCGAGACCGAATCGCCGCCGCCGACGATCGACACGGCACCTTTTTCTGTGGCTGCGGCAACCGCCTTGGCGATAGCAACAGTTCCTTCGTCGAATGGTTTCTCTTCAAACATTCCCATCGGCCCGTTCCATACGATCGTTTTAGCTCCTTCAAGGGCTGCACTGAACAGATCGATCGTCTCCGGCCCAATATCCAGACCCACAAGGCCCGCGTTCGTAAAATCTACAGGAATAGCTTTCCGGGATGTGAGCGGCTCATAGGAATCGACCACTTGATGGTCCGTCGGCAGCAGTAGTTCGACCCCGGCATCCTTTGCCTTTTGTTCGATCTCGAGAGCCTTTGGCATCATATCGTCCTCGACCAGCGACTTGCCGATGGTGAAGCCCTGAGCCTTAAAGAATGTGTATGCCATCGCACCGCCGATCAGCAGCTTGTCAACCTTTCTGTCGATGAGAGATTCAATGACCGGGATCTTGTCCGAAACCTTTGCACCGCCGAGGATAGCAACAAAGGGCCGCGCCGGGTCATTCAGGGCCTTACCTAAAAAGTTCAGTTCTTTCTCCATCAAGAGGCCAGCGACGCAATCGTCAACAAAATGCGTGATCCCTTCGGTTGAAGCATGTGCCCGGTGGGCGGTGCCGAAGGCGTCGTTCACATAAACGTCGACGCCCTCTGCCAGTTCCTTCGAGTACTCTGGATCGTTCGCTTCTTCGCCTGCATTGAGACGAAGATTTTCACGCATAACGATCTCACCCTCCGAAAGCGCGGCTATTAGAGATTCAACATCGCCATTCTCCTCAAAGTGCACTGATTTCCTAACAAGTTCAGAGAGTTTAGCGGCGACCGGTCTGAGAGAATACTTGGCTAGGTCAAATTCCGCCCCCTTTTCCTGAGCCTTCTTCTTGTCCTTCAATGGGCGTCCGAGATGCGACGCGAGAACTATCTTCGCCCCGCTCTCGAGAGCGTACTGGATCGTGGGCATTGCTCCTCTTATTCGCGTGTCATCCTCGATCACTCCGTTTTTGATAGGCACGTTAAAATCGACGCGTATAAACACCCGTTTACCGGCAATTTCGACGTCCCTGATGGTCTTTTTGTACATAAGCGGCTGAATACAATCTTGATAATAAAAACGAACTTTAACAGTATAACTATTATCAGGCCGGTATCGGAAAAGCGTTAGAAATTC
Organism: Acidobacteriota bacterium; assembly: GCA_031398645.1. GTDB lineage: Bacteria > Acidobacteriota > Blastocatellia > Pyrinomonadales > Pyrinomonadaceae > OLB17. The sequence continues at coordinate 11,967 of JANNNS010000073.1, read as the reverse complement.
TGGAATGTCTAGAGAATTGGCCTGTCGAAACAGTTTTCTTTCTTTTCGAAAACCTTCGGATCGATCTTGGTGTTTAGCTTTACATCAGCGAGTTTGATGTTGAGAAATTCCTGGCTGCTGATGTTGTAAGGGAACATCAATTGACCAATCTTTCGATAATCATCAAACGAAAGTCCACCCGTAGGGCCCTCGAATCCTGCAAGCATCTTTGTCTCGGTATCGAAATATATCGCGACCGTGACACCCTCCACAGTCTTAGCGTCAATGAGGTGAACCTTTCGCTCTCCGCGATCGAAGATACCCAGGTAAACCAGCTTTTTGTAGTTTTCGGGTTTCATCGAACGCGTGATGGAATGGAGGAAATCAGTTTCCGCGATCGACATCGCCCAGGGTCGCTCCACATTTAATCCGAAATCGGAGCTGAGAGTGATCGACTTTCCGTCCCGGTAATTTCTGATCTCGCCCGTGGCCGGAGAATTTAGAATGAGAAGGATCCGCCGGTTGCCGTCCCGATAACTTTTATATTCTTGAGAATTTCTAGCCGCCATCGAAACTGTGTCTACAGTACCGGTCAATTCGTAACTTGATATTGCGGAATACGCGTCGAGGCCGCCTGACAACTTCTCGAATTCCTTTAGCAAGGCTACTGCTTTTGGTTCGATAACGTCTGGGGCTTCGGGCAGTGGAGCGGGAGCCTTGATCGTGACCGTAGCAAGCTGCTTGGGAGCGGCTTTCGCAGGTGGCGGCGGAGGAGGTGCTGGTGTGGCATTCAGGGTGTCGGCCGAGAGCGTTTTCCGATCTACCGTATTCTCGCCAACCTTAGAAGCCGGCCGACTTAGTTCTTCGATCGCGGCGGCGAGTTGCGGGTCGACCCCTTGCAATAGTGACGCCCTGTCCAGAACCACAACGCGATCGGGCAAAACCCCCTTACCCTCAAGATACTGCCCTTTCGAGGTGCGATAGTTTGCGATCGGATAAAGCAGTCTGGCACCGGTTGGCAAATCCACAGTCACGGATGGAAGCGATTGACCAGCCGTCTTCACGCCGATGATCTTCGCCCGTCCGGACGCCTGGATGGAAGCTGCGAACATCTCTGCCGCCGAGATCGACAGTTCGTCCGTTAGAACGACAATTCGCCCCTTAAACTGTTTGATCTTGGGTTCTGCGATCATTGCCTCCGCTCCATACCTGAATATTGACGTGCCGAGATCCGTCGTACGGTCGGATAACATTCCGGCAAGAGCTACCGAGACCCCAATTACTCCACCGGAATTCCCCCGCAGGTCTATGACGAGGGACTTTTTCGATTTGAATTCCGCGACGGCCGAACAAAATTTTTCGATCACCGGAAGTGAGAAGTTGTCGAAATAAATATATCCGGTAGACTCATTCAGCGAACGTGTTTGAAACGTGAGCTGCTGTTCCGGAAAATCTGAACCCATTGAAACGGTCGAGGTTGGGAGAAGTTCACGGCGTATAACGACCTCGCCCTTCCGATCCTTAGCATCGAGATAGCCTATTTTTACGGTCGAATCTTTTTCCCCATTTAGCATCTGCTCCGACAACCCGGTTTGGAGTTCTGTCAATATTGAATCACTCTTATCCAACATCTTGACGCGTGCAAGCAGCCATGAGAGCGAAACGTCGTCGATGGTCTCGATAACAAAGCCAGGTTTGATGCCGCGGTATTCGGCGGCGGAGTTAGCTCCTACCCGAAAAACCACGAACTGACCGTTAACTATTCGTAGCTCGATTCCAGGCCCGTAGATCGACAATGGCTCGTCCAGATCTGCCATTTCATCCTCAGGGGGGGCGTCCGAACTCGCTGAATTTTGGCTTTCGCGTTCCGCCGCACGAATCCTCGCCGCTTCCTTTGCCGTATCAATTGCTTCGAAAATGGCGGGCCGGAGTATAGCAAGATGAGAGACCTTAAGCCGCCCAAGAATTGAATCGAGTAGATCATGCAGCTCTTCATCGGTCCTCGCCGCTCTCACCTTCGGCTCGAACTCAAATTTTAGGGCTTGCCAATTAACGCCATTGAACTTTTCGTCAAAATAATAATAGGCAATCGTTCGCCAAACCTTTTCAAAGGTTTCAACCCGCAGTTTCTTGTCCGGAGGAAGCTTTTCAGTGCTTAGCGGAAGGTAAGCGGACCGCGGCGGCTTAGCTGGTGGCTGACGTCGCCGCTGGGAAACTATCTCACTCCCAGCTCCTGCGATCAGAAACAAGCACACGAGCACACTAATTCTTACTCGGTATTCCATTGTGGGAAATCTGGTGAAAAACATTTGATCAGAGCCGCTCAGATACCTTTCTCAGCAATAAACCTGACCAGATCCCGAACGCGGCACGAATAGCCCCATTCGTTGTCGTACCACGCAAGTACTTTGATACAGGTACCGCCGATCACCTTCGTATTCTCAGCATCAACGATCGAAGAATTTGAGTTGCCCTTGAAGTCGATCGACACGAGCGGTTCCTCGGAAAACGCAAGAATTCCCTTCAGCGGCCCACTCGCCGCGGCCTTCAAGGTAGCGTTGACTTCCTCGGTAGATGTTGACTTTTCAACATTCATCACGACGTCGACCAGCGAAACATTCGGGGTCGGGACACGGACCGAAATACCGTCAAACTTCCCTTTAAGCTCGGGAATTACGAGTGCGACCGCCTTGGCAGCTCCGGTCGAGGTTGGGATCATTGACAATGCGGCGGCTCGGGCTCGGCGAAGGTCTTTGTGCGGAAGGTCAAGCAATTGCTGATCGTTCGTATAGCTATGGATCGTGTTCATCAGCGCATTCTTGATGCCAAATGTCTCGTGGATCACTTTCGCGACCGGAGCCAGGCAGTTCGTAGTGCACGACGCATTAGAAATTATCTTGTGCGCCGCGGGATCGTACATCCCCTCGTTTACACCGAGTACGATGGTCACATCTTCACCTTTCGCAGGAGCAGAGATGATGACCTTCTTTACAGTTCCTCGAAGGTGCTTTGCTGCGTCCTCGGCATTGGTAAAACGGCCGGTAGATTCAATAACGATCTCGGCTCCCACCGATTCCCAGTCGATCGCAGCTGGATCTTTCTCGCTGAATACCTTAAAAGACTCGCCTTCAACGCTGATCGTGTCGCCTTCGGCCTTGATCTCGTGGGCCAGATTTCCCATCACTGAGTCGTATTTCAACAAGTGAGCCAGTGTTTTTGTATCCGTTAGGTCATTGACCGCGACGAAATCAATGTCACTGCTGCCGAGACATGTGCGCATTACGTTACGGCCGATGCGGCCAAATCCGTTGATGCCAACTTTGATACCCATTTGGTAAAAATACCTCCGTAAGGAATATACTTATTAAACCTAAACGATAGCTTACTTTACCGTCGGTTTCAATCTGAGCAGTGACTTGCAGTATGCTTGTCCGCAGTCCATCAACGTGGACATTTTGTTGAAACAATCAGAAATTCAAAGTCGTAGTAAGCGATTGAGTTTTAAGCAGTTCACAATATTTACGGTCTGATACCGGAGCGATCCTGATAATGAAAAGTTCCCGTCTAAACTGGTTTGTTTTATTTACTGTCTTTGCCTTTGTGTTGGGTTTCGGTAACCGTACCGCCGAAGCTCAGCCCGTCCAGACTGCTAATGTTTCGTTCGAGGCAACGGATAAGAGCAGGTCGGATTCGTCGATTCCCGTGACAGAAACGGAAAGGTTGTCGAATGGCGCGCTGTTGACAAGGGCAGGTGTTCAAACCGCGTCGCCGATACCGCTGACGCTTGATGATGCGATCCGGCGGGCCCTGACAAATAACAACAGCATCGAGATCTCAAGAGATGACGTGCGGATACAGGAAACGGTGATCAGATCCTTGCTCGGAACCTATGATCCGGTTTTCACTGTCACGCCTACCTACACCCGCAATTCGACGACGGGAAGTGCTGCGACGAATGATTTCACCGTCAACTCGAACATGCTGCATGTGCTTCGAGCGGGTGGCGGTGATTATCAGGTCTTTTTCAACAATACGCGCACGGAAAATGCCTTTTCGCAGGCCCAGGTCAGTTCCGGATCACTCGGATCGGGCGGTTCGAGCGCCATTTATTCTTCCAGCACAGGAATCCGTTATCGACAGCCGCTCTTTAGAAATTTTGGGATCGACAATACGCGAAGGAATATTCGGATCGCGCGGCGGATACTCGAACAGACGGACGCTGATTTCCGCCGCCAAACTATTGAGACCATTGCATCCGTGCAGAGAACCTACTGGGATCTTGTCTTTGCGTTACGTGACCAGCAAAACCGGGTTGCCAACGTTGACCTTGCCAAGGAAAGCCTCAGGAATATTGAGGCTCGGATCAATGCAGGAGCAGCCGCACCTCTGGCCAGGGCCGAAGTTGAAACTGAACTCGCAAACCGCGAGGGTGAGCTCCTGCTTGCTACGCAACAGGTCTCGATCACAGAGAATTCTCTAAAACAGCTCTTGATCAAGGAAGCGACCAACGCCGAATGGTCGATGACTTTCGTCCCGACCGACCGACCAGCTTTCAGTCTTACGTCCGTAAATATGGACAACGCGATCAAGGATGCGATGGACAATCGCTTCGAACTTCGCAGATTGAAACTTGCCCGAGACATCAATGCGGTCGATATTGCGTATTTTAAGAACCAGACGAAACCGCAGATAGATCTAAACACCACGTTTTCACTCGACGGCCTTGCCCGCGGCAACGCGTCGACGGATACCGTGCTGGTTCCTCAGTTTAGCGGGAATGATGAACTGTTCCGCACGCGGCTAAACACACTGCTTCCTGTTAATCTTCAGCTTCCGCAAGTGTTCACACCGGTGTCCGGCACGCCGACGTTTCTGGCTGGAGGCTTCAACCGGTCGCTTGCGAACGTGTTCCGTTCGGACGCTCCGAACTTTTCGATCGGCGTCACTATCTCATTTCCATTCAGAAACCGGACGGCCAAGGCGAACTTGGCTGGGGCTCAGATCACTCAGAACCAGATAGATTCGCAAACGCGTTCGCAAGAACAGGTCGTTCTTACCGAAGTCAGGAATGCCGTTCAGGCCGTTGAAACCGCTCGACAGCGAGTGCTGACTGCAAGGCGTGCACGCGAGAATGCTGAAAAGCAGCTTGAAGGTGAGAAACAGCTTTTCGACGCGGGCAGATCTACGACGTTCCTGCTTTTCCAGCGCGAGAATTCGCTGACTGCAGCTAGAAATGCCGAGATCAGGTCGGAGACCGATTACAACAAAGCGATCGCAGACCTCCAGAGAGCGACATCCACAACTTTCCAGTTGAACAATATCACTGTCGATTCACCCACGAACGATAAATAGCCTGTCTTCAATATTTACACGCATTACCTAGAACCTACATAAAGTGTCAGCTTGCTGACACTTTATGTTTTGGGACAACTTTGCGACAATCAACGGCGTGAAGATCTCGGCCGTTATCATAAGTTTCAACGAGGAGAAGAACATCCGTGACGCGGTTGCGAGTGTCTCGTGGGCCGATGAGGTCCTGGTCGTTGACTCACAAAGCACTGATACTACGCCACAGATCGCAACAGAAATTGGTGCTCGAGTTGTTACACGCCCATGGGAAGGTTTTGCTTCCCAAAAGCAGTTCGCGATCGATCAAGCCAGAAATGATTGGGTCCTAAGTCTCGACGCGGATGAACGCGTCTCACCTGAACTGAAAGCCGAGATCCTTTCGCTTGGCAGCAGTAAGCCCGACGGCTACAGAATTCCCCGCCTTTCGTTCTACATGGGCCGCCCGATGCGTCATTCGGGTTGGTATCCGGATAAACAGCTTCGACTCTTCGACCGACGCAAAGGTAAATGGAAGGAAGTAAAGGTTCACGAGTCCTTCACAATGCGGGAAGGCTCGATCGTCGAGGATCTCAGGTCAGACATCCTTCACTACAGCGTCGAGAATGCATCCCATCATCACCGGATGGTCGGTGAGCGATATGCACCCCTTGCAGCGGAACAGATGTTTAGTGATGGAAAAGACACATCGCCCCTCAAGATCGCGTTGGCCGGGCCGGCGGCTTTCGTTCGTTCATATATTCTCAAACTTGGATTTTTGGATGGCTTGCCGGGATTGGCCGTCGCGGCTTTTGCGTCCCATCATGCCTTTTTGAAAAATCTTCTGCTCTGGGAAATGCGGAGCAAAGCCCGAGGCAACGAGAAATAGCCGCTAACAACCTTTCTCACACCCTTTGACATCAAATCTTTCAAGATCAAGTCTTCTACGTTATAGTTATTTGTGCCCGGCAGTTTTTGTTTCGGGCCAAGGGTATTATGAACCGAGTATTTCTTTCCGCCTTACTTTCTACTTTTCTTTTTGGCACGGCTTTCGCCCAGAAAGGTATTGATACCCAGACCAAGACCATAAAGGACGACACCAATAAGGCCACCTCGCGGAGTACCGATGCATCCAGGTCATTCGATTGGGGTAAAGGAAAGACCCAGGTTCGTGACCGGCTTCCAAATCCCTACAAGCTGAACTCGCGCCGAGACGTTCTGATAGAGACGATAACAGGGGTACTCCGTGAGAAGAAGATGCAGATCGACGAGGCATCTTCCCGGTTAGGAGACGGAATTATCGTTACCCAGCCGATCATCTTCGCCCGCGGCCCAGTCATCACACAAAACGAGCTGAAACGATATGGCGTGGTCGATTTTGCCGACAACGCCTGGTCAAGGGCGCGAATGTCCCTGACGATCGAGATCCAATCAATAGACGGTATTCAGAATAATGTATCGGTCAATGCGAAAATAGAAGGGTTGGCAGGAACCGGACTGACGTCGGAATGGACCAATGTACGAAGTTCTGGAGTCGCTGAAGAAGAGTTTCTGATAAAACTCGTAGAAGCCGTGACCGGTATTTCACCCGACGACACAAAAACCGATAACTAGCGGTCGCATTTCTTTGAGCAGACAGTAATGCCGATGTTCCGCAATAAAACGAGTTTGACCGTCACTGTCTTTTTGGTGGGCTTGTTCCTTTTTGCGGCCTCATCTGCCTCTGCTCAGTCCAGTAACAACGAAGACAGCCTGATCCCGGATCGCCGGCAGCGTGACGACCAGCCAAAGAATGTAAAGGAATACCTTGCAAAACAGCGGGCTGAGAAGGCAAAGAAAGATCACGAAGAACTTCTGAAACGCGGCGACGAGGTCGTTGTCCTGACCGAACAGCTTGAGGCCGCTTTCGAGAAAACCAATGGACTATCAGGTACCGACCGCGAAAGACTCGAATCATTAGAAAAGCTCGTTACACGTATTCGGAAAGGCTTGGGCGGTGGCGATGAAGAGATCGATAACGACGAACCGCCTAACGCGTCCCGGATTGCCGAACGCCAGCCCAGCACGTTAAGGGAAGCCTTTGACGCGCTCAAGGAAAGGACGTCAAAGCTGGTCGATGAACTTAAGAAGACCACCCGCTTCACTGTTTCCGCCCTTGCTATCCAGAGTTCCAACTCAGTACTCAAGATCGTCAGGTTTCTTCGCTTACGCAAGTAGTATTTGCTATGAAGACAAGGCCCGCAACCTCGAATCGTTGTCGCATTGCATGGCCGTTACTTCTCGCCTTTCTGGTCTTGATCTTCCATCAGGAAAACAGTGCTCAGGATGATGATCCCGTCATCCGGGTCGAATCGTCATCAGTGATGCTGAACGCCTATGTTTTTGATTCCGCCAGCAAGGCGGTTGGCGGGCTTAGGCAAGAACAGTTCACTGTGCTTGAGAACGGCGTCAAGCAGAATATTTCATACTTTTCTGCCGCAGACACGCCGTTTGCCGCCGTGATACTTATCGATACTTCCGGAAGTATGCAGTCGCGGATCAGCATGGCCCGTGCCGCGGCGATCAACTTCCTTGACGGCCTGCGCGAAAGTGATAGTGTAGCTATTTACAGATTCGCGTCCAAGGTTGATCTCGTCCAGGAGTTTTCCGGAAGCCGTGACGTTAGCGAGTCGCTGTTCGATATCAAGGCAGACGGCATGACGGCCCTGCATGACGCAATATCCAAGGCAGCCCAGGAGCTAAAAAAACGGGACGAACGGCGTAGGGCCATCATCGTGATATCAGACGGAGCCGACACGATAAGCGGGAGTTCCGCCGACAAGGCCCTGAAAGCCGCGATGTCAGCCGACGCTCTGATCTATACAGTGGATATGTCTGCGATCGAAACAGGTGGTAAAGAGAGGATGCAGAACCAGGGAGTGCTGAGGAATTTTGCAGAAAAAAGCGGCGGTAAGTTCATAGCCGCTCCCGGCGGAGCATCACTTCGTCAGGCTTTCAAGGGAATCGTCGAAGAATTAGGCCTGCAGTACACCATCGGGTACGAGCCCATTGACCAACAGAAAGATGGAAAATGGCGGGCGATCGAGCTAAAAGTTTCGCGTCCGAACCTTACGATCCGGACGCGAAAAGGTTACACGGCCTCGAAATAGCCTATTCTTCGTCGGATAAGACAAACGTGACGATCATCGTCACACGATACTCGGTTACGTTCCCATCCAGTACCTCAACCTTTTGTTCCTTAACCCAAGCACCGCGAATATTCTTGATCGTCCTGGATGCTCGCTGAATCCCCGATTTGATCGCGTCGTCAAAACTGGACGGTGACGACGAAGTGATCTCTATATTCTTTGCTACTGACATTTACTTAGTCCTCCGTGATGTATTACTTTAGCTATTACTCGTACGATTGCGCGAGCGGTCCTCAAATCTTTCGAGGGCCAAAATGACCAATTTATCCAGCAGTTCGCCAAATGCGACTCCGCTTCCGGCCCACATTTTTGGATAACCTGACGCGTCGGTAAGGCCCGGCATCGTGTTTATCTCATTTATCAGCAATGCCCCATTGTCGTTTCTCAGGAAGAAATCAACCCGGGCCAAGCCGGAACCATCGATGGCTTTAAAAGCCGAAATTGCGAGTTCGCGGATCTTTTTCGATAGTTCTTCCGAGACAGGCGATGGTACGACGAATTCGTTATTTCCGGTTCCGGAATATTTCTCAGTGTAATCAAGAAAAGTCTTCGTTTTGTTCCTGATAAGGTACTCGCCGGGCAAGCTCGCTTCAGGTCTATCATTGCCGAGTATCGCACATTCGATCTCGCGCATTGCTAACGCTTCTTCGACAATGATCTTGCGGTCGTATTCCGCTGCAAGGCTGATCGCAGCCTTCAACGACTCGGCGTCATCTGCCTTACTTATACCGACGGATGAGCCCAGATTTGCCGGCTTTACAAAGCACGGAAACCCAAGTGTTCTCTCGACATGCTCTACGACAAGGTCATTATTCGCTTCCCACTCGTTACGCAAGAACCAGACATACTTGCACATTGGAAGGCCCGCCTCGTGAAACAAAGACTTCATCACGACCTTGTCCATGCCGCATGACGAAGCCAAAACGCCGCAGCCCACATAAGGGAGGCCGGCCATTTCAAGCATTCCCTGGATCGTTCCGTCCTCACCGAACGTACCATGAAGCACCGGAAAGACAACGTCGATCGCAAGCGTCGAGTTGGAAGATCCGGTCGGCCCGATCAATGAAAATCCCCGCACGGAAGGGTCGCCGCCAAGGCCAACGCCATGCCCCAGATACTCTTCAAAATCTTCGGCAATAACGGAACGGGCTTCATCACTCAGCAACTTGACCGAATCCGCCGGATTAAGCCACTGACCACCGGGCGAGATCGCGACCGGCACCAACTCGTACTTGTCCTTATCGAATGCGCAGACAACGTTTCCCGCCGACCGCACAGATATCTCGTGCTCGCCCGACCTGCCGCCAAAAACGATCCCGATCTTTGTTTTCATATTTTGAAGAGACGAAATACTCGATCTGTGGTCAATTATAGAATGGTTTTGCCGAGAGCGGATAGTATCAGTTCACACGCGAGTTCGACCGTGATGTTGCTTTGATCGAGCATCGGGTTAACTTCCACGATCTCGAATGAGCGCATTCCGCCGTGCTCGGCGATCACCTCCAAAGCCAAATGAGCTTCCCGGTATGTAGCTCCTCCACGAACAAGTGTGCCTGATCCGGGAGCAAACCTGGGGTCGATCATGTCCACATCGAATGTGACTGCGTAACCGCCTGGCGCTTGTGACGCGATCTCGATGGCATCATTGACGCATTGCAGCATTCCGCGTTTATCGATATCGCTCATTGTAAAGAAATTGGCACGCATCCCAAGTTCATTGATCTTGAATCTCTCGCCTTCGTCCAGGTCGCGGGCACCGACATGGGCACAGAATCTAGGATCAAGTTTCGGAGAAAAGCCTCCGATGCCTGTCAGTCCTTCGTCGCCATAACCCAGCAACGCTGCAAGCGGCATTCCGTGAATATTCCCTGACGATGATGACTCGGGTGTGTTTATATCGGCATGTGCATCAAACCAGATCAGGCCGCATTGTTCATCCTTCTCGCGAAAGTATGAAGAAACGCCGGAAAATGATCCTATCGCGATGGAGTGATCGCCGCCGAGGATGACGGGTATTGCACCATTCGACAATGCCGAGTGCACGCTCGCGGCAATGTTCGTACACGAGGCGATCGTTTCTTGCAGATACCTTGGGTTATCGTGGTCGCCGGCGGCGTTTGGCGGCGTGATAATTTCTACGTCGCCCACGTCCGTGGCCTCATAGCCGAGTTCACGGATGAGGTCGATAAGCCGTTTGTTCCTAATGGACGCCAAACGGACCGCCGCGACGCCGAGCTCGCTGCCCGGCTTGCCCGCACCAAACCCTAGAGGGGCGCCGATGAGTGAAACTTTCTTTCCGGATCCGGGTCTATCTAGCATGCGTTAAACGTCTTCTCAAAACTAATTCTCGCCAAATCCAGATGCGAATAGTTCGCTGACCGACCTAAACGCATCCGTCTCGTCGCTTCCCTCTACCCTTAGGGTAAGCGTAGTGTTAAAGGATGCAGCCAACGCCAGTACACTAAGCATTGACTTAGCATTCGCTTCAGCATTCTGGTCCGAACGGTGCAGCATTATCCGGCTCTTGAACTTAGCTGCGAGCTTGACCAGTTGCGCGGCAGCCCGCGCATGCAGGCCAAGCCGATTTACCACCTTGATCGATCCCTCAAGCATCTTTCTTCAGCTTGCCTGGGTCAAAAAACGAGGCTGTCCGGTAGATCGATTGCTTTCCCTGCTCTTCTACCTCTTTTGCGATGGCGCTCAGGTCGGAGTCGGGCGAATGCGTCGCGAACTTAATGACCATCGGAAGATTCACGCCGGTCACGATCTCGACCGCGCCTTCATCGAGGAACATTGCAGATATGTTTGTCGGGGTTCCTCCGAACATGTCGGTCATCAGCAAGACACCGGCACCCTGTGAGACGCTTTTCATTGCCCGCGAGATCTCGGCCTTTGCAGCTTCGACATCGTCGTGCCAGCCGATCGAAACGGCTGCAATATTATCAAGCGCACCGATCACGGTCTCGGCCGCCGCTAATAGTTCGTTCGCCAATTGTCCGTGCGAAACGATCACTCCGCCTATTTTTTGCATATCTCTCGGGTCGCGCCCAAATATCGGAAGCACTATTTTTGCACATCACGATGTGCAACTGAAACTGCGTAACCGGCTTTCTTTAGTCCGTCCTTCAGTGCGTTCGAGACCATCACTGACCGGTGCCTTCCGCCCGTGCATCCAACACCGATCGTCAGGTACGACTTGCCTTCCTTCTGATAAAACGGCAACAAATACTTGATCAGATCGAGGAATCTAGTAATAGTTTCGTTCACGTCCGGATTCTTCTTTAAGTAGGCAACGATCCTCTTATCCTCACCTGTAAGCTCCCGCAGCGTTAGTTCGAAATATGGATTGGGCAGGTGACGAACGTCGAAAAGCAGATCGACATCGCGGCCGGCAAGGGTGCGAACGGCGTCGGCGGCAACTGCCCGCTGAGCGAGGCCGACAAGACCGTCGTCAAACACGGCGTCACGATCGTCG
>JANNNS010000050.1:0-10776 GCA_031398645.1 Acidobacteriota bacterium | reverse complement strand
AATAATGCAAGAACCCACTACTATTACGGAATATTCCTTCAATCTGTCGGACGGACGTCAGACTCGATTCGTGAGATAAAAACAGCAGTGGAACGGGAGCCAATGGCATTGATAATGCAGGCAAACCTCGCCGGGGCGTATTTCTTTGACAGGCAAAGCGAATTGGGGCTGGACGTGGCCAAAAAGACTTTCGACCTCGACCCTAACTTTATTTCAGGCCGTTTTTGGCTAGCCTACGCTTATTGTGCAAATAAGAAATATGCCGAAGCGATCGACTTAATAGAAACAGGGCCGCAAGACGAAGTTTCTCAGCGATTATTGGCTCGTTTTCGCGGATACGCCTACGCAAAAAGCGGACGCCGTAGTGAGGCGGAGGCGGTCCTTGCCAAGTTCAGTTCAGACCCGGCGTATGATGGCGCGAACGCCGCAATAATTTATGGAGCGTTTGGCGACAAGGACAATGCATTTGCGGCGCTGGAGAAAGGTTTTGCCCGAAAAGAGGAAATGGCACGAATGAAGGTCGATCCGCTTTTCAACGACCTGCGGGACGACCCGCGATTTAGCGATTTGCTAAAACGGATGGGTTTGCCGGAATAGAATTTCATGAAAATCGATTCACTACTTCTGCGAAAACTGTTCCTCTTGTTGGTTGTCGGTTCCGCATGTGTCGGAAACCTACAAAGCACATTCGCGCAGACAGCGCCTATCCCGAAGACGGACAAGACAGGCCCGAGTCTTAAATTCGATTTCCCGGATATGCGCGTCGGCGTTGCGGAGTATGACGAGGGCCCGACAGGCACTACGGTATTTTACTTTCCCAAGGGTGCGAAAGGTGCGGTCGATATGCGAGGCGGAGCCCCAGGTGAGGTGAACGCGGAGATCTTGCAGAACGCATACGAGCGACCGATGGTGCAGGCCGTGGTATTTTCGGGCGGATCGTGGTACGGGCTGTCGGCGGCGACTGGTGTTGCGAACGAGCTCAAGCGAATCCGCGCCGCAGAGATCGACTATATTCCCGGCGTTGTCGGCGCGATCATTTTCGATGTTGGCGGGAGACGGTTCAGCCGCGTCACGCCTGACGACCCACTGGGCGCGGCCGCCGTTAAGAATGCCGAGCCGAACTGGTTTCCGCTCGGAGCACGCGGTGCCGGACGATTCGCGATGCAGGGAGTTTATTTTCATCGCGGGGACGGTTCGGAGAACTATGCGAACTGGCCGCATTCGGGTCAGGGCGGAGCCTTTCGAACGGTCGGACCGACAAAAATAGGCGTGTTTACGATCGTCAATGCTCTCGGTTCGATCGTTGACCGGAATGGTATGACGGTTCGCTGCGGACGCAACGATTCGGGGCAAAACTGTCCGTCCATCGCTGACAAGCTAAAGAATTTCCCGCCGATCAAACAGGCACCGACTGAAACCGGCGGACCGACCCCAAATACGACGATCACGCTCGTCGTCACGAATCAAAAACTGCCTTTCTGGGCACTCCAGCGGCTGGCAACCCAGGTTCATTCATCGATGAGCCGAGCGATCCAACCATTCGCGACAGCTCGGGACGGAGATATTCTCTATGCGATCACGACGGACGAGGTCGAAAATCCATCTCTCGACCCGACGGATCTGGGCGTGATCGCGTCGGAAGTTGCATGGGACGCTGTCCTCGCCAGCGTGCCGAAGCTTCCCGAACGTCCGAAACCGGTGGCGTCAAAGCCGAGTCCTAGCGCGCTGCAGAAGTTCTCAGGTGCCTACGAATTCTACGGCGGTGGAAAACTTGTCGTAAGTCTTCAAGCAAGCTCACTAGTTGCCAGGTTTGAGGGAAATGGCCGGATGTATTTTGACAAGGACAAAACGTACGCGATCACACCCGCGGAGAGCGGCCTTTTTGTTATCGAATCACCCGGCCGGGAAGTGCTGAGCTTTGTCGAAGCTGGCGGTAATGTGACCGGCCTGTCAATGAATCCGGGCCCGTGGGCCATTCGTGCGGTCAGAAAACTATAAAACGATGGCCTGAATGCGAGGTCGGAACACCACTTCGGTAGGCGCGGTGTATAGTATTGGGAATGGCAAAAATATCTTTTTATGGCGGTGTGGGTTCGGTTACGGGTTCGAAGTATTTGCTTGAGCATAACGGCAAGAAGATACTTGTCGACTGCGGGTTGTTCCAGGGTGAACGTGAACTGCGTGAACGCAACTGGCACGATCTGCCGTTTGATCTGGACACGCTGGACGCGGTTATTATTACTCACGCTCATATCGACCATACCGGGTTCTTGCCACGGCTGGTGAACCTTGGATACCGAGGGCCAGTATTTACTTCGAGTGCTACGGCAGATCTGTTGAAGATATTACTACCCGATTCCGGCCGGCTTCAGGAAGAAGACGCCGATTACCGCAACCGACACCAGTTGACCCGGCACACGCCGGCCCTGCCGCTGTACGACGAGAACGATGCCAAAGAGACGCTAAGCTGATCCAGCCGGTAAAGAACGATGGGAACGCCGTAGATATCTGTGAAGATTTTCGTGCGAGTTTCCTGGTTGCCGGGCATATCGTTGGAGCAAGCCTGGTCCTGGTCGAGATGAGGGGCGGGAAACCTGACGGTGACACGCTGAAGTTTCTTTTCTCCGGTGACCTTGGTCATTATGATCAACCGATAGTGAAGGATCCGGCACCTCCGCCGGACTGTGATTATTTGATGGTTGAATCGACGTATGGCAACCGGCTGCATGGCGAGGTCGATTCGGAAACTCAGATGGCCCGCATTATTAACGAGGCGGCGGAACGCGGCGGGCCGATACTGATCCCGGCCTTTGCGGTTGGGCGTACGCAGGAAGTTCTTTACCTGATCCGCGAGTTGGAGGACGCGAAACGCATCCCCGTCCTACCCGTAGTGGTCGATTCGCCGATGGCGGCACAGTCGACCCGGGTCTACAGCCGCTGGAGCGAAGAGCATGATGAGGAATATGCGTCGATCCTCGCGAAGAAACGCCATCCCCTGCGAACAGGTTCGATGACAACTGCCTCAAGCCGTGAAGAATCAAAGCGTCTGAACGGAATGAAGGGTGCCCGGATAATCATCTCGGCCTCGGGAATGATGACGGGCGGACGTGTGGTCCACCACGCGATGCGAATTCTGCCGGACGAGAATGCGACCGTTGTATTCGTCGGTTATCAGGCGTCGGGCACGACCGGGCGACGCGTCCAGAATGGCGAGAAAGAGGTCAGGATAATGAAGAATTGGGTGCCTGTCCGATGCCATGTTGAAAAGGTCGAAGGCTTCTCCGCCCACGCCGATTGGAAGGCGGTCATCAGGTGGCTTGAAGGCTTGCAGACGACGCCTAAAAAGGTGTTTACGACCCATGGTGAACCAGATGCTGCCGCGGCGATGGCCCAGCATATTCGTGATCGTTTTGGCTGGACGGTTCACGTGCCGCAGTATCAGGAGTCGGTGGAACTCTAAGAAAAATGCGTTACCTCGAGGCGAATGCCATTCCCGATCTGCGTGCGTATATCAAGCGATTTTGGTCGCTCGAATACGATCCCGCCGATAATTCAGCGTCTGAGCCGGAGACGGTGCTGCCGGATGGCTGCCCGGAGATAATATTTAATTTGGCTGACCGCTTCAGGCGGTTGAACGCTGCGGGTTACGAGACTCAGTCGGCTACGCTGTTCGCTGGGCAGATGAGCCGAAGCATTGCGATCCAGCCGACCGGGCGAGTTTCGCTCTTTGGTGTGCGGTTCCAACCTGCCGGAGCATGGCCGTTGGCTCGCTTTTCGATGCACGAGTTGACCGATCAGATCTGTGACATTACGGTTACGCTGGGCTCAGCCGGCAGGGAACTTGAGTCGAGAATAAACGCGGCGGATTCATTTGAAGATCGCAAATGTATATTCGAAGCGTTTCTTCTGGGCCGCCTTGCGGGCTTCGACGGCGACGCTATCGCACATCATGCAGCCGCGGTCATTCAGCACAGAGGCGGGCGTATTTCGGTCACGGCACTGGCCGAGAGTATCGGCGTAGCGGAAAGGCGGCTGGAGCGCCGATTCAAGGCCGCGGTCGGCGTCTCGCCGAAGATGTTGGCGAGAATAGTGCGTTTTCAGGGTGTTGTGCAGAGCATTCAGTCTGCACAAACACCGAACATGCTCGACGCCGTTCATCACTTCGGCTATTTTGATCAGTCTCATATGATCAGGGAATTTAAGCAATTTTCTGCTGACACGCCCCTCGCGTATTTTGAAAAGACCCACAACCTTTCGGATATGTTTACTGCCTCGTACTGACTCTTCCACACGGTGACGGTTTTTTACAATACGTTTCGCTATTCCTTTTCTAAAATCTCCAAAGTTGTTAAATTCACTCGAATACCTGGAGATATAGATAATGAAAATTTTTAGCGTATTAGCGTTTGTTTTGGCCGCGGTCATTGCGTTTCCCGGATCAGTCGCGGCACAGGAGCAGAAGGCCTCTACCGACGGGCTCGGATGGATGGCGGGCTGCTGGGAATTGAATGCCCGTGGCGGAGCTATGGTCATTTCGGAGCAATGGATGAAACCGGCCGGCGGCACTTTGATCGGCATGAGCCGCACAGTTAGCGGCGGCAAGACGGTCGCGTACGAGTTCATTCGGATCGTGACCGACGCTGAAGGGATCAGCTATGTTGCGAAACCAAGTTCTAGTAAGGATGAGACAGTTTTTAAGATCGCAAAGTCGTCGCCGACCGAGCTGGTTTTTGAGAATCTTGCCCACGACTTTCCGCAGCGGATAATCTATCGAAACGGCGGTGCAGACTCACTAAATGCAAGGATCGAAGGGACCAAGGGCGGTAAGTTGAGCGGAATGGATATCCCTATGAAGCGCGTTAAGTGCGAATAGCTTATTTCACCGCAGCCGAACCAAGGCCGAATGCTGCAGCGTCTTCGGCGAGGGCAAGTACGAGGTCGGGCGCTCCCGTGACCTTGGCAAGCTCACGCCGAGTAAGATAGCAGGCGTGAGCCGACGCGAATGCAGACAGGCCGCCAGCGATCAATCCGATCGCCTGTTCACCGCCATTTTTCTTTGCTACTGCTCCACCGCATATCGCGCCGGATACTATCCGTCCAAACAGTGGGCCCGGATCGGTCCGGTTGCCGATATAAGGTGTTTTGTCGCCGACGATTTCGCCGGCCGCCAAGAAACTCAGTGCGGTGCTAGGAATTGTGCACGAACCACTTTCGCAGGGCTCATCGGAATTTCTTACCAGCAGTGCCGGCGCAAGAAAGCATCGCATCCCCGCAACTATTCCGATCAGGATCGCCTTTTCGTATGGATTCGCCATTTGACGAGTCTAGCAGGTTACTCGTACCGGAGGCACTCGATCGGATCTAAATTCGCAGCCTTTCTTGCTGGAAGAACCCCGAAAACAAGTCCAATGCCGACGGAAACGCCCAGCGATAATAGGATCATCCAGAGCTCGATCTTTGCCGGCAGCGACGGGATCAGCAAAAGGATAAGGTTGCTGATCCCGACCGATATGGCGACCCCTATGACCCCGCCTAGGAGCGTCAAAGCCATTGCTTCGGATAGGAACTGCAGGACGATCGCGCCTTTGGTTGCTCCGATCGCTTTGCGGATCCCGATCTCTTTGGTGCGTTCGGTCACGGACACGAGCATGATGTTCATCACACCGATACCGCCGACAAGCAGGCCGAGGCACGAGATGGCGATAGCCGCGGCACCGACGCAGGCGATCATGCCGTCAAATTGCTTCATGAAATCGTCTGCGGTCTTTACGTCGAAATTGTTGGGCTCGCCTGTTTTGACCTCACGCCGAACGCGAAGTATTCCTTCGATCTCCTGAACGGCATCATTCAGAAAGCCGGTCTTCGCCTGAGCGATGTGCAGCACGGCATCGCGCGTGGGAGCCACCTTGCGGGCCGTGCGAAACGGCATGAATATTTTGCGATCCTCTTCATTCTCGCCAAAGAATCCCGATTCACGCTTTTCGAGCACCCCGACGATGTACCATGGGGAGCCGTTCATCCTTATTTCCTTGCCTACCGCTTCTTCCGCGTCCCCGTTAAACAAGGCCTCGACCGCGTTCACGCCGACCACGAGAACATTGCGGCGTTCGTATTCATCCATCTCGGTCAGCCATCGCCCTTCTTTCAATTTGAGATTGGAGATGGCGTCGTAGTTGGGAGTAACGCCATCGGTCAGGGCCCAGCGATAATTTTTGTCCTTGTAGATCATATTATCGTCAAACCCAGTGCCCCAAGACCCGATATTTACTGCTACCGTGGCTATGTCGTTGACCGCCGTCGACTGAGCGAGAATGGCGCTCGCGTCATCCATCGTGAGTGCTTTGCGGTTCCGCTCGTCGCGGTTGCTTGGCCCAAAGCCGGTGGACAGATGGAAAAGGTAGATGTTGTTCGTCCCATAATCTTCGAACATTGCCACGATGCTCTGGCGCATACCGGTCAATATTGAAGCGACCACGACCGCGGTCAGAATGCCGACCACTATGCCGAGGATCGTCAAAAACGAGCGGAACTTGTGAGAAATGACGCTGTCATACGCCATTTTTAGAACTTCGATCGGCAGTGATGTTGAGACGCTCATATTTAACTCTTTGTCAGGGCGACGATCGGATCGAGACGCGCCGCCTTCCATGCGGGATAAAGGCCGGCCAATACTCCGATGAGGGTGGAAACGCCGACCGAAAGAAATACGTACACGAGCGTGATCGTCATCGTCATGCTCAGCAAATATCCCACCAACTGCGTTGCTCCGACGGCCAGCACCAGTCCCAGTATCCCGCCGACAACGCAAAGCAGTGCTGATTCGATCAAAAACTGGAGCATTATCTGTTTACGTGTTGCACCGATCGCTTTGCGAAGGCCGACCTCGAACGTTCGCTCGGTCACGGACACGAGCATGATGTTCATTACGACAATGCCGCCCACGACCAGGATGATCATCGTGATCGGGATGACCACGGACGCGATCATGCCGGTTACCTGGTCCATCGTCTTGTTGAACTCGTCGACATTTACGACGGAAAACGTCGATTCTTCGCTTCCAAGGAGTTGCCGATAATTTCGCAATGCGAGCTCAGCCTCTTCGATCGCCGGCTTGAAATCCGCTTTCTCGATGGTTTTACCGTGGATCTGGATCCCGTTCGTCCGGTTGAAAATCTGATTGTGCAGTGTGATAGGGATGTACACGTGACGATCTTGTGACTGGCCGAAGAAAGAGCCGCGTTTTTGTTCGACGCCAATGATGGTCACAAGATTTCCGCGGATCTTTATGGTCTTGCCTATCGGTGATGTGAATTCAAAGAACTTCTCTTTCACGTCGTTGCCGATCACAGTAACCGCTGCGGTCCTTAGCACTTCTTCCCTAGAAAAGAAACGGCCCTCGACGATGGTCTTGTCCTCGATCTCGGCCATGTTATCGGTCACGCCGATCATTCGGACGGACGGCATTTCGATGGTTCCTTCCTGCAGGTCTGCACCGGCGTTCATCTGAGCCCCGACATAGGTCGAAAGTTTGAGGGTGTCGCGAAGATGTTCGTACTCTTCCCAGGTCAGATCTTTATTTCTTCGATTCCTGCGCTCAAACTCTTCGTCGGACAAGTGCTCCATGCTCGCCATGCGAGTCATCATGTAATGGTTCGAGCCAAGCACTTTCGAAACCTGATCAATGACGTACGTCTTAAGTCCGCTGATCGACGCTCCGACCACGACAACTGCAGCGACACCGATGATTATCCCGAAAAGCGTGAGGAGAGCTCGGAGTTTGTGCTCGAGGATGGATTTAAAGGCGATCCAGAAGGCGTCTGTATAGAATGAGTAAAGCTGACGCATAATTCAAAAAAGTAGTCGTTACCGGTGACCTGCTGGAAATGCGAACCACAACGCCGGAAAGAAAAATTAGCGTTCGGAATGCTGAGACAAGACTAGAAACGTAAATCGGTCAGAAAATGTTCAAGTTTAATCAAAAAAATAACGGCAGCCCGAAGGCCGCCGTTCCTGATGGTGAGGATCAAGCTGAGATCTACTGATTTGGAGTAAAGGAAATGTCGAAGGCACTGTCGTTCAGCGTCACGAGTTGCGGTGAATAAGAATATCGCTTTGATCTGACCGAAAGCACCACGCTCTGGCTGCCTGCCACACCGTCGAAGCGGAAGTTTCCCTCTGCGTCGGTCGAGGCTACGCGTGCCGGGCCGTCCTGCTCTCGGAGCGTAACCTCCGCATTGGCAAGGCCTTGACCGTCAGGACGGACAACTCGCCCGCCAACCGATACCGCAGCTGCGGTAGGTCCCAGATAGACCGGTACCGGATTAGAAGCGAATGTGCCCGATCCAGCCGCCGAAAGCGTCTGCAAGAAGCTTCCTCCGCCTAATGAGAATGAAGGCGAGACCGATGAGAAACTGAAGGCAAGGTTGCGTGCCGTAGTTGATGCAAAAGAAAGGAAGTGTGATGTGAAGGTGACCGTGTGGTCAGGCGTCGTAACCGAAAGCGTACCCGAATTGCCGCCGTCGGCTCCAACGATCGCTG
The DNA here is from genome assembly GCA_031398645.1 of Acidobacteriota bacterium. Classification (GTDB taxonomy): domain Bacteria; phylum Acidobacteriota; class Blastocatellia; order Pyrinomonadales; family Pyrinomonadaceae; genus OLB17. The sequence goes on along the minus strand of JANNNS010000050.1, from coordinate 2,238 downwards.
GAGTCTGACCTGCCGGGGTAAAGATCGCCGTTAGCAGGTTCGTTCGCGACCCGCCGCCCACGCCCGGAGGTGCCGGAACGTCGCGAAGGATCTGCATTGTTACCGTCTGATTCAGCGGTTGAGTAACTGTACCGCTAGAACTAAAGCCGGGGGCGGTAGTAGTTGTCGTTATGTATAGGCGAGCCGACTGTATTCCCTGCAGTGACGGATCCAGCCCGGCGATGTTCGAATACAGAAAGAAAACCGGGGATCCGCCGGGAACCGTGTTGAAATTGCCGCTCGTGGTGTTGTTGATGAACCCAAAATCCTGGGTTCCCAACTGCTCAAAAAATTGAGCAAATGTTGTGGTCTGAGCCGCGACGTGTGAGACGGACGCCGCAACGATCAGTGAAAACAAGGTGAGGGACCGCATTGCGCGATCAAAAAACTTTTTACGCAAAGAACTTTTCATTAGTAAAACCTCTTGAGGAATGAGTGAAAGATAGTAGAAAGAACGGAACTAGGTCAGGATCTTGGGGGCGGAGGTAAAACCTTCCAAGCAATATATTAGCAGAGCGGGGCTGCCTTTGTCACCAATATTCTTTTCGGCTTAGTCGATCTCGCGACCGAGAGAAAGGCCGCGGATGAATTGAACCTGGGGTGAGTTTTCACTCGAAAGCCATCATGTTATACTCTCGGTTTATCTTAGCTTTACACGCAGGCATTCCTTTTGAGACCTGCGATCAAAAGATCTTGAAGGAGAAACATACTTGAGCGTCTTAGTAGACAAGAGCACACGCCTGATCGTTCAGGGGATCACTGGTAAAGAAGGCACGTTTCACACTCTGCAGATGGTGGAATACGGCACGAATGTCGTCGGCGGCGTCACACCGGGAAAGGGTGGCACGACCCACGAAGGCATTCCGGTATTCAATACCGTCGCTGACGCTGTGCGGGAAACGGGTGCTAATGCATCAGTTATTTACGTTCCGCCAGCATTTGCAGCGGATGCGATCATGGAAGCGGGCGACGCTGGCATTCCGCTGGTCGTGTGCATTACCGAAGGAATTCCCGTTGCGGACATGGTCAAGGCCAAAGAATATCTCCGCGACCGAGATACACGTGTGATCGGCCCGAACTGTCCGGGAATCATTTCTCCGGGTAAGTGCAAGATCGGTATTATGCCGGGTCATATTCATAAGGAAGGACGAATTGGTGTCGTTTCGCGTTCGGGCACGCTTACTTATGAAGCTGTGGGCCAGTTGACGGCACTGGGTTTGGGACAATCGACCGCGATCGGCATCGGCGGAGATCCGATAATTGGCACAAATCATACCGACGCTCTGAAACTCTTCCAGGCGGACGACGAAACCGACGCGATCGTGATGATCGGTGAGATCGGCGGAACAGCAGAAGAAGACGCCGCTGCTTACGCAAAGGACAATGTAACAAAGCCGATCGTCGCGTTCATTGCCGGCCAAACCGCACCTCCGGGCCGCAGAATGGGCCACGCCGGAGCGATCATTTCCGGCGGCAAGGGAACCGCGGCGGAAAAGATGAAGGCGTTGACCGAGGCTGGAATTCGCGTTGTTCAGTCGCCTGCGGATATTGGACAGGCGATAGTCGAAGTTTTGGGTTCGAAGGCTTCGGCTTAAGTTTAGTGTTTTGAACTTCTTTCAGAAGGGCCTTGTGGCCCGCACTTTCACTGGAGAAGAACATGGAACGAGAATATCCGACTCTTTTACACAGGTGGTTCCAGGAGGTCTGGAATGAGAAAAATGCCGCGACCATTCGCGTCACCCTGGGCCTCCAGGGTGCCGTCGGTCAAAAAACCGGGGCCGTACAGCGGAATGGATTTTTTCAGCCCCGCAGCGGCATAGTCCTTGACGAACTTGACCGCGCCGCCACCCGCAAAAAACGTGTACACCGCATCGGGTTTGGTGGCGGCTATCTCGGTCAACAAGGCTTGAAACTCGACCCCCGGGAAAGGCAGGCTCAGCTCTTTGAGCACCTGGCCACCGCCTTTCTCAAAGGCCTCTTTGAAGCCCTTGACCGATTCATCGCCGGCGGCGTACTTCCAGGTGATGGTGACCGCCCTCATGTGGCCTTTTTTGGCCACCACCTCGCCCATCGCATAGCCCGGCTGCCAGTTGCTGAAGCTGGAGCGAAAAATGTTGGGCGCGCACATCGCACCGGTCACCGCTTCGGCCCCGGCATTCGGCACGATCAACAGCGTGCCGCTGTCTTTGGCCACCCGGG
>JANNNS010000113.1:0-14114 GCA_031398645.1 Acidobacteriota bacterium | reverse complement strand
TACATCGTCACTTCCATATAGCCGATGAACTCGTAGGTGCCGTTAGGGTTGAATTTGTATGTAAAAATGCTGCCGCGGCCCGGTTTGGTCGACCCGGTTACGCGATTCTGGTACGAGACCGTGCCGACGCTGCCGTTCTTCCATGAACCGACGAGAGCATTCGACTGGCCGAACGCGGAATATGCCTGAACGGCGACGACAACTCCGAATATGATTAACCAGAGAGTGGTTGCAGATAATTTCCTTAACATATGAACTCCGTATTGTATGAATCCAGCGGCGAGCCCGATGTGCCGCCATCAACATACGCGGAGTTCGAAAGGAAAACGGATCACCTCACGCACCAAGAATAAATTCGTTGACCCTCGCTTCGACGATCGAACGGATCACTGCGAGATGCTCCTCAGAATCCGCCTCAAACCTGAGTACCAGGATCGCCTGAGTGTTAGACGCACGGACGAGTCCCCAGCCGTGTTCGAAGAGTATGCGGGCACCGTCGATCGTTATCACTTCATTGGTCTGCGCGAAATGGGATGCAATCTTTTCTACGACATTGAACTTAACGTCGTCAGGGCAATCCGTTCGAAGTTCCGGGGTTGAGAATGTTTCGGGCAGGCCGGTAAAGAGCTCGGAGAATTTCTGGTCCGTATTTGAGAGTATTTCAAGCACCCTTGCTCCGACGTAGGTTGCGTCATCAAACCCATAAAATCTGTCGGCAAAGAAGATATGGCCACTCATTTCGCCCGCAAGGGCCGCACCGGTCTCCTTCATCTTTGATTTGATTATCGAATGGCCCGCCTTCCACATCAGCGGCACGCCGCCGTGCTTTTCGATGTCGTCAAACAGGGTCTGCGAACACTTAACTTCAGCGATTATCGTTGCTCCGGGACGTTCGGCGAGGACAGCCCGCGATAGCAGGATCATCAGTTCGTCGCCCCATATGATCCGGCCGGTCTCATCGACAATACCGATGCGGTCGCCGTCACCGTCGAAAGCGATTCCGATGTCTGCCGCATTTTCGTGAACAGCTTTGATCGTGTCCTGGAGATTTTCGGTCACGGTCGGGTCAGGATGGTGGTTGGGAAAATTCGAATCAGGTTCGGTGAAAAGCTTTACCAGCTCGACGCCGAGCTTCTCGTAAACAGGAACGGCGGTCACGCCTCCCATTCCGTTGCCGCCATCGACGACTGCTTTGATCTTGCGGCCGCCAAGCGAGATCTTGGAAACAATGTCTGCGCAGTACTCGTCGAGTACATCGACCGTCTTGACCGTGCCATGGACTTCGGCCTCCGCAAACGAAGGCGGTTCTGCCATCGCTATCTCACGGATCTCCTGTATCTGCGACCCGAACAGCGTCGATCTGCCCAGGCAGATCTTGAAACCATTATGATCGGGCGGGTTGTGCGAACCGGTGATCATCACACCGCCGTCGTAACCCCTTGTGTAAACAGCATGATAGAGCACCGGCGTCGGCACTCTTCCGATCAACTCAACATCGCAGCCGCACCGATTAAAGCCCTCGGTCAACAGTTCGCAGTAGCGTGGCGAGCTTTCGCGGGCGTCATAACCGATCGCGACCCGCCGTGCCCCATTCTGCGAGAAGAATGTCCCGATCGCACGGCCCAAGGTCGCTACGACAGCGTCATTAAGCTGGTCCCCGACTATCCCGCGAATGTCATATTCTCTAAAAATGTGTTTGTTCATATGGAAGCCTATCCGTCGCTGTGCTGCATTGGGAATTAGTATTGCCGATTTTGGAAGTCATTTCCAAATGTGCCCATATTTAGGGATTTTTGATGCCAATTTGATATACTTTCCAGTTATCTGTGAGGGCAACAAAGCCGACTGGTATCGCATCGAAACCAGTGGCAAGAATGAGGTGCTCCGCTTTTATCCAAGCCGTTATGAATAGATTTACGAAAACCGCCTTTTTGGTATCGATGGTGTTTGTTCTGTTTTCCGCAGGACGGTCGCTGGCGCAGACGCCAGTCGCGACTCCGCCGCCGGACGATGGCGGTAAGGAGCAAGTCAAGACGTTTGAGGTCAGGCTTCCGGTAACGGTACTTTTGAAGAAAGACTTGGTATCGGGATTGACGCAGCGGGATTTTCAGGTTTATGAGGACGGCGTCTTGCAGGAGATCACCTCGTTCACGACGGATAAGACCAATCCTCCGGTGTTTGTCGGCGTGCTGATGGACACATCGCCCTCAACTGCGGGAAAGCTCAAATTCTCCAAGGAAGCGGCCGCCAATTTTCTTTATACCGTCGTCACGCTCCGAAAGGACAAGGCCGCGTTTATGACCTTTGATAATGAGGTCTCGCTGCGGCAGGATTTTACGGACAAGCTCGATCAGCTCCAGTCGGCGGTTGATAAGGTCAACAAAACGGGTTCGCAGACCGCTCTTTACGACGCGGTATGGACGTTTGCGGACGAGAAATTGAGAAATGTTCCGGGACGACGTGTGCTTGTTCTGATCACGGACGGTGACGACACGTTCAGCCGGGCGGATCTGAACGACGCGATCGATATTGCGCAGCGGACTGAGACGACGATCTTCGGAATCTCGACCAAAGCAGGGTTTCTTGGAAGTGTGCCCGGTGTGGATGCCGGTACGATCAAAGATAAAGGGGACAAGTTCCTTACGCAGCTTTGTGAACAAACCGGCGGCGAAGCGTTTTTTACCGGGGATATGATAGCTCTTGAGAGGGCGTTCAAGAAGATCTCCGATGAGCTCAAGTCGCAGTATTTGATCACTTACCGGCCGCAGAACCAGAATTACGACGGTCGGCAGCGAAAGATTGAGGTCCGTTTTGTGGACAAGGAAAAGACCGACAAATATAAGATCAGGACCAAGTCGAGCTATCGTGCCGTTAGAGACAGTTTGAAATGATCGCGAAGGCGGTTTGTTCGTGAGAATTACAATGTTTAGATCGAGATATTTATTTTTACCGGCCGTACTGCTTTTTGCGATGGGCTCGTTCTTTGTCGCATCCGAGCAGACAGAAGCCCAGACGACTGCTCCGGCTCCAGCAAAACCGTCCGCGCCTACGCCTACGCCGACGCCCGAGGAAGAAGAGGGAATTATCCGCGTCGAGACCGAGGCGGTAAATGTGCTGTTTACAGCCCAGGACAAAGACCGTCGGCTGCTTTTGACGCTAAAACCCGAAGATGTACGAATTCTCGAAAATGGCCAGCCGCAGGAAATCAGCGCGTTTGCTAAACAGGTTGACCTGCCGCTGAGCCTTGCGATCCTGATCGACACAAGCATCTCGCAGCAGCGAACTCTACCTGAAGAAAAAGCAGCCGCGATCGCCTTTCTCGAAGCCGTTATGCGGCCTTCGAAGGACGAAGTTTCGATCGTTTCCTTTACCGGTGAATCGACGCTGGAACAGGGGATGACGAACAACCTAACCCGCCTTCGCCGAGCGATCGACCGCGTTCAGTTCGTACCGCCCTCTGGCTATATTGGCGGCGGAGTTGTCGCTCCGGGCACACCGCCTATCTCAGGCGGCAATCAGTCCATAGCAGGTTCGACGGCGATCTGGGATGCGATCTGGATCACGTCGGCCGACGTGCTTGGACCGGCACCGGAAAAGACGAGACGTGCGATCATTCTGCTGACCGATGGCGAGAATACGTCCGGGCGCAAGAAACTTGAGGAAGCGATCGACGCCGCGATCAAGTCGGAAGCGGTCATTTACACTATTGGGGTCGGCGATGACTTCTACGGCGGGGTCAACAAAGGCATCCTGAACAAACTGTCGGAACGCACCGGCGGCCGGGCATACTTCCCGCGCGACGAACGTGAAATGCGCGAGGCGTTCAAACAGATCCAGGAAGAAATGCGTTCGCAGTACCTGCTGGCATACGAACCGTCAAACCCTGATAAAGACGGCACGTACCGAAAGATCGAGATCCAACTTGTTAATCAGGAACTTGCCAAACAAAAGGTCAAGATCACGCACAGGCAAGGATATTTTGCTAAGTCTCCGCCGAAGAAATAGCTTCGAGAATATCTACTGAAAAGGGCTGGCATCGGGGAAATATGCCAGCCTTTTTTTCTTATCCTTCCCGCGTATCGGGATCATTCAGCCACCATTGATTTCCCCATTTATCCAAAAAACCGGCGGCTCGGCCGTAGCCGCGATCGTCGGGCTCCTGATTACCCGTGGCTCCGTTCGCCAGTCCCCTTTCATAGAGTCCATCAACGTCCTTCACGACGAGATAAATCGCACATGGGAAAGCGGGCCAATGTCCGCCTGCCTCGCCGAACATTATAGTGCCGCCGTTTACGATGTACTCGCAGTGCATCACCGAACCGTCGTCGTTATTTACACGAAGCATTTCCTCGGCGTTGAAAACGCGGCGAATAAATTCGATGAATCCATCTGCATCGCTCACGACCAGATAAGGCATCACCGGTGAATAGTATTCCGGTATGCTCATCCCTGATCTCCTTCACCTGAGACCGATGTGACCCACCACACATTGCCGAACGGGTCAGTGAAACCGCCGCTCCGGCCATATTCCAGATCGGCCATTTCCATCACACTTGTCGAGCCGGCGTCTATCGCTTTCTTGTAGGTCTCATCGGCGTCCTCGACGTACACGAACATATTCGCCGTCGCGGGTTTCCACTCATCACGGCTGTTGGAGAACATTATCGTGCCTCCGCTGATCTGCGCTTCGCAGTGGCCGATGATGCCGTCGCGCATGCTTTGCTCGGTGATTTCGGCATCGAACACCGTTTTGATAAATTCGATGAACGCAGCGGCGTCCTCCATCATTAAATACGGCATTATGGCCTGATGGCCTTTCGGAATATTCATTGTTTATTAGCCTCCCAATTTTTGTCTACGGGCGTGATGTGGCTGAGCACGCAGAGCCATCGTCCGTCTCGCTTAACGAACACATCACTCGTCCACTCGTCCGCGTCAAACTGCTGACCGCCGAAATGTGCCGTATTAACGACGCGGCACGTAAGGACGGCGCTGTCGCCATAGACCTTAATGCGGGCATCCCCGACCATGTCGAATGAGCTATGCGTCAGAGCTCCGGACCGTACAAATCCGAGAAAGTGCTCCTTGCTTAAAATACCGCGTTCGGAGACGATCACCCATTCGTCCGCCATGTGGCGGCCGATCTCGTCCGCGTCGTTCGCGACCATCGCAGCCGCCCATTCGTCGCCGAGATCGATCAGCTCACGTCTTATCGCCGCCTCATCGACATCATTTCCTACATCGTCCATTTAAAGATCCCTCCAAAGATAAAAACGTCCGGCTTTTCCACCCGGAATGCTCTTCACTTTATCGTGTTAAACTGGGCGTTAATTGGAAAAATGCGACATTTGTTCGGTGTCCATGTATTGCGTCCCCTCGGCATCATTCCAAAAATACTCTTTCGGAGTATAGCCCGAGAACTCGCGGAAATCGTTTATGAAGTGAGATTGATCGTAGTATCCGCTTTCATAGGCGATCTTGGTCAAGTCACGTTCGCCGTTCAACTTGAACTGCGTCGCGGCCTGGAAGCGGACAATGCGTGAATAAAGCTTTGGCGAAAGGCCGGCAAACTCCTTAAATTTGCGCTCGAATTGCCGAGTCGAGAGTGAGTGTTCACCGGCAAGGTCCGCGACGCTGATATTACCCTTCGCGTCGATAACGGAGTGCACAGCCAGGTGGACGGTCGAAAGCTCCCGTCGCGAAGTGCGGAGTTTTGACAGCAGAAAGTCATTTGCAACGCCGACCCGCGACAAATTATTGGGCGCGGAGAGCATCTGTTCGTCGAGAAGAGCGGCTTCTGTTCCGAATATAGATCCAAGGTCGGGTGAGATATTTGAGAAATCGGATGCCGGATAGGCAAATAGCCTGGGTATGGCGAACGGATAGAGATAGATGCCGAAGATACCAAAACTCTGTCCGGTAACAAATCGGCGAGGCCTGGTCGACTGTGCTTGAAGGCTTGCCAGCGGAGAGGCCTCGATCCTCTCGTTTGCCGTTATCTCATCAAAGGCAGAACGGTAATGGAATACCATCTCGACGCAGCCGTCCGCCATCGAACGATGAACGAACGCCTCGCCGGGTGCCACGTCGGCCTCGAGCGACCAGAAAAAACGGACGTAGGGTGTGAGCAGAGGATGCGGTTGAAATACTTGGTACAGCACTCAAACTAGTTCTTCCATCCCCAGGGCGGTTCAGGCGTTTTAACTGCCGTCTTGATGTCGAACTTCACGCTGAACAAGCGATCGGAGCCGAGCCGGCGAAGGTTGTAGGTGAAATGCTCGCCCGGAACGAGGTCTATCCACCATACGTTTGCGGCCGCCGACGGGGCGTTTCCGGTTGGCGGTGCGACGACCTTGACCGTTTCCTCGTCCGCGGGAAAGAATTGCCGCGTGGCCATTCCGCTATTTGTCGAAATTCCGCCGTACATCGTGACCGCGTCGGGTTTTCCGTCCTTGTGACGATGATCGTGTTTCAGCTCGATCCGGCCGCTTTTTCTGGTCAAAACCCACGTCCGCGAACGGTCCTCGCCGACAAAGAACGGTATCCGAATACGATCCTTCTCGCATGAACGAACGTGCATCACCATCGCTTTTCCCGCAAAATCCGGGCTGTTTGAGGTGTCTACGGCGATGCTGCCGGCAAATGACTTGCCGCAGAGTTTTTCAAGTTCACTCCAGAACACGTCTGCACCGGGCTGGGCCGGAGCCTGAGTGAAGGCCGCTGTCGAAAGAAACAGCAGAGCAAGAAAGATCTTTGTAAAATGCATAATCTATTTAATAGTCCAGCAGTTCTAGTTTTGTCACCTTGCCATCCTTCATCCTTAACAGCCAGATCACGCTGTACTCCGAATCGTCAAGATTCTTGAACAGCTCTTTTTTTGAGATCAGGTTTGCAAGGCCGGGCACAGTGTTCGAATGTCCGGCAACAACAAAGCGCTTTGTTTTGCTCTTCATTATCTGGTCCATAAGATCCTGTGGTTTTCGGGCGTCATAGATCTGAACCTCTTTCTTTCGCTTCGCGGCCAGCGGAGCCAACGTGTCACGGGTCCGTTTGTAATTGGTCGAATAGAAGGCACCAGGACGGAACTTTCCGATCCTTTTTACGAGGCGTTCCGCACGCTGCTTGCCTTCGGCCGAAAGCTCCGGGTCCTGGCTCGTCGCATCAGCCTTTTCGGCGTGGCGGACGAGGAGTATCGTGACGTTCCTCGACTGTGCCGAGGCTTCCTGAATACTGCCGGCTGCGGCAAACATTAGAAACAATAGCGAAATGGCAGTTTTCATATGGCGGAACACGGAATAACCGACCGGGTTTAAGTATACTGTTACGTTACAAATGATGGCTCTTGATAATAACTCAAAAACGGCAGTTGCGACGAGTGCGGACGCAGTGGACGGAGTCCTCAGAAGCCTGTCCCGATTGTTGGCCGAGAACAAGGACACAATAGTCGATGCGAATCGTGCCGATATAGCTGCATGTTCGCCGGACGATATTGTGATCTACGACCGGCTTAAGGTCGACGCCGAAAAGGTCGACAAAATGATCGCGTCGGTCGAAAGCGTCATCGCGTTGCCGCAGGTGGCCGGCACGTTGATCTCGTCGCACACGCGCCCGGACGGGTTACATATTGAGAACCGACGCGTTCCCTTTGGCACCATCCTGATAATCTTTGAGGCACGGCCTGACGTGTGTATTGAGGCAGCGATCATTGCCGTAAAAGCCGGAAATCGTATCTTGTTAAAGGGCGGCAAGGAAGCTCGGAACACGAATCTCGCCCTCGCCGAGCTGTGGCAAAAAGCGCTGAGGGAGAACGCGGCCGATCCCGGATCCGTTCGCTATTTGGATATTTCGCGGGCAGAGACTCAGAAGCTTATCGCGGGTGAAACCGAGAAATTTGACCTGGTTATTCCCCGCGGCGGCGATGCTCTGATCGATTTTGCGGTGAAGAATTCAAAGGCACCTGTGCTGGTCAGCGGGCGCGGAAACAATTTTCTCTATGTCGATAGCGAAGCCGATCTTGAAATGGCGAGAAGTATAGCGATCGACGGAAAATCGCGATTAAGCGTGTGCAACGCGCTCGACAAGATCTTGATAAGCCGTGATTTGCCTGACCTGCACGCTGCTGTGTTTGAGTTCACCGACAGCCTGCATGCCAAGAATGTCGAAGTGTACGGGGACGAGACTGTGTTTGGAATAGAACCGCTTGTTTTTCCGATCGAGGACGAGGCCATCTGGTATGAGGAGTTCCTCGCGGCGAAAATGGCCATCGGTGTTGTCGACGGTTTGGACGATGCCATCGCGAAGATAAATAAATATTCCGGCGGCCATTCTGCGTCTATCGTGACAAGCAATGCGGCGAATGCCGAAAGGTTTATGAACGAAGTGGATTGTGCGGCCGTCTATCACAATGCGTCCACACGATTTACGGACGGCGGCGAGTTCGGCCTCGGGGCTGAAATAGCAATCTCGACACAAAAGCTCCACTTTCGGGGGCCGCTTGGTGCCGAGCATTTGGTGACGAACAAGTGGTTCGTCTTTGGAAAGGGGCACACGCGCGGCAGCGGATAGCTTGGAATGAAAAAGAAACTTGTACTAAAGATAGGCACATCCACGCTGACGAACGGCACGCGGCTGATATCTCGCGGCAAGATCGAGGACATCGGCCGGCAGATCCTGAGCCTGCGGGACGAATACGATATCGTTCTCGTTTCCTCCGGCGCGATCGCTGCGGCAAAGCAGTATATAAATATCAAGGATGCGGGAAAGCCGGTCGAATCGAAACAGGCCATGGCCGCGATCGGCCAACCGCTGCTAATGCGGACGTATAACGAGGTATTTGGCGATTTTGGTATCCAGACCGCGCAATGCCTAATGACGTACCGCGATTTTGAGAATGAGACGTCGCGGCAGAATACGCTGAACACCATCACCGAGCTTCTCAAATATTCCTATCTGCCGATCATCAACGAGAATGACACAACCGCCGTTGAAGAGATCATCCTCGGCGATAACGACCATCTTTCGGCATTGGTGGCGGTTCTGATCCGGGCCGACCTGCTGGTGCTGGTAAGTGACATCGAAGGCCTCTTCGATAAGAATCCGCACCTGCATGCGGACGCGAAACTTATTCCGGAGATCAGAAATATTGAAGAAGCGAAGAGTTTGGTCGAAGAACGCGACTCCGGCCTCGGGACTGGCGGGATGAACTCAAAACTCGAAGCTGCAATTTTGTGCCAGACAGAGAATATCGAGACCTGGATCGTCGGCGGCAGCAGCAGCAACTTTCTGGTCAACGCGTTTAGCGAGACTGCCGGCTTCACGAGATTTCCGGTCGCGCCGCGTTAAACATTAGCCGCCCGCTTACTTTGTCCACTCGTCCGCGATGTGCACATCGACCTTGACGGGAACCTTCTGCACAAATTCCTCACCCGCTAGACACATTGCTTTCTCCAACTTAGCCGCCGTTTGTTCGGCGTCGGCGGCAGAACACTCGACTATTATTTCGTCGTGAACGATGTTAACAAGCTTGGCCGACGTGCCGCGCATCGAATTGTGAAGGAGTCGGAGTGAGCGTTTCAGAATGTCAGCGGACGTGCCCTGGATGGGCATGTTGATTCCGTACCGCCTAGCCGAAGCAGCTTGCTGTCGGTCGGCCTCATCAAACCGAAGCCGCAGCATTCTGCCCGAAGCGGTGCGGACACGGCGGTCCTCGAGCAGCTTTCTGCCGGCGTCGCGGAGATATTCATCGAGCTTTCGGAAGGTCCCGAAATACTTGCGCATCGTGTTCTCGGCGTCGTGCTGAGAAAGGCCGGTCATCAGCCCGAACCGCGACGCTCCGATGCCGTAGACGATGCCGAAGTTTAGCCGTTTGGCGAATGATCGCTGCTCGTCGGTGACGTCTTCGGGCTTAACGCCGAAAACCTGTGAAGCAGCGGACGCGTGAAAGTCCTGCCCAGAAACGAATGCGTTGATGAACTTTTCATCGCCAGAGAATTCGGCCAGAATACGCAGCTCGATCTGAGAATAGTCCGCGATCACAAGCTTATTGCCCTCCGTGGCGGTAAAGCAGCGGCGGTATTGTTTGTCGTGCGGTATCTGCTGAAGGTTCGGATTCGAGCACGAGAACCGGCCCGTCGGTGCCCCGATCTGGCGAAAATCAGCGTGGATGCGGCCGGTCTTTGGTTCGATGAACTCAAGGATGTTCTCACCAAAACTCGTCAGCGACTTGGCCACGCCGCGATATTCCAAGAGCTTGGCTACGACGGGATATTCTTCCGCCAGCGGCTGAAGCTGCCATCCGCGGGTCGTAGCGGGAACGGGCACGCCGAGATTGACGAGAGCATCCGTGACCTGCGCCTGCGAGTCAAGATTGATCTCGGCGCGGCCAAAGAGAGACGCCTGTGCCACGCCCGACGAAAGCATATCCTGAAGTTCATCGGCCGCTTTTACCTGAGCGATCTTTACGCGTTCGAGCTGTTCACGCCAACGGGCCTCATCAAGACGAACGCCGTTCAGTTCCATCTCGGCGATCGGCATCAGACAGTCGAATTCCAGCTCGGCGACACGGGTGAGCTCATCAAGCGACAGGCGGTCGGCCATTTGCTCGGAAAGCTGCCGCATAACGGCTGCGTCGCGTGCGGCATATTCGACCTGCGAATGCGAAAGCTCTGTCGAGCCCCAATCGCTGACCTGCATCGACTTATCCAACTCGACTCCGGAGAAGAACTGCGCGACATCGGCCAGCGAATGACGACGGTCCTGGTCACCCGCCGCGATCAGCTGGCTAGCGAGAAATGTATCGAAAACGCCGTCTAACTCCGCTCCGAGGTGATAACGGACCCACTTAGCGTCGAATTTGGCATTGTGCGCGACCTTGATCTTGGTCTTGTCCGATAGAAGGTCGCGAAGGGGGGCAAGGTCCGGGTTCGTCTTGAGATCGCCGTTCGATCCAAAATGCCGCAGGTCGATGACCTGAGAGTTTTTGCCGTCACTAAGCTGGACGAGTCGGAGTTCGCCTTTGTACGGATCAAGCTCGGTCGTCTCGGTATCGAAACCGAGCAGGTCCGACTTGCGCAGGTCAGCGACTGCGGCCTTTAGGCTCTCGGCATCCGTAACTAACTGAAAATAAACTTCCATAACGATCTGCCGGGAAAGTCGGCTCGTTTCGGCGAACTCTTCTTAATTTAAGATACTTTGATTGTAACTTTTTCCTCTCGGAACGGACAGCACGTCGCGGCTTTCCACCGTCTTTTCAACTTGTTCCTCTGTTTCAGTCGAAAAGAATTGGATTCGACACCGGAAGACCAAGATCTCACCACCGAAGGAGAGGAATAGGAGAAACTAGCGGAAAAGAGAATTTGATCTACCGCAACACGACTCAGGGCATATCCGATTTTAACGTTTCCTATTTGAGAAAATTTGTTTATACTACTTGCGGTTTGTTCTGGGGCGTTAAAAACGCAAAAGACCAATTGGCAGACTATTTAGGATTTGCGATACCGCAAGGTCCGGAAAACAGATTTTAATGGGTCGAGCACGGTCAAAAGATGGGTGCTCCCTTAGTTGAGAAAGGCGATCGGCCTATCAGCTTTAATAAATTCCTGCGTGATAACAATCAAAGTTCTTCGTCATCGAACTAAGTTCGACGACCAATATCTAAAATTCAACCACGCTTAGAATCTGGCCGCCCGTTCTGGACGGGCAAACTCCGCGCAAAATCCAAATAGTTTAACAAGTCTTTAAGTTCAGTTCCCTGAGCGACGCTAGAAGTTTATCTATTAAGGAATACCACCAAGTATGTCGAAAGAAATGATCGTAAGCATCAATGGACGCGAGAAAAAAATAGCGATCCTGGACAACGGTAAAGTTACCGAATTTTACATCGAACGCGGCGAGGAAAACTCAGGGATCGCCGGCAACATCTATAAGGGCCGCGTGCAGAGGGTCTTGCCCGGAATGCAGTCGGCATTTGTGTCGATCGGCCTCGAACGCGACGCGTTCCTTTATGTCTCGGACTTCTTTGACGAGGAAGAAGAGATCGAACGGATCGTGATGGAGAAATCCAAAAAATCTTCTCCTGAGGAAGCAAAGCGAGAGGCCAATGATCAGATCGACAGGGCACGCGTTCATCGCGAAAAGCAGATGGAAGCCGTGCAGGATATCGTCGAACCACTTGGCCAGGCGGGTGACGAACCCGGCGAAGCACCCACTTCGATCGAGGCTTCCGATGACCAACCACGCACAGGCAGAAGCCGTGGTGGCCGCGGCCGCGGACGTCGTGACCGTGAAGAGAGGCCGGCCGACGATTCAAATGAAGCCGCCGAGCCCGCGTTCAAATTCGAATTCGAGGATCTAGGATTCGAACGTGTTATCGACGATAGCGATACCGGCGAAATGTTCAAGGACGCCTTTATGCAGGAGGCGATCGTCGATCAGGTCCGTGCTATCGAATTCGATATGGAAAGCACAGCGGTCGCCGAGGTAGGTTCGCTGTTCAACGCGGATATCGAATCGTCCGGCGGTTTTGAGAGAATTGCGGACGAGGATGAAGAGGCCGAGCCCGCTAAGCCTGTGAAGGGCCGCGGAAAGAAGCCGGCCGTAGGTAAGGCAACAAAGCCAAAGTCAAAGAAAGCGGCCGCGAGTGAAAGTGAGGATTCCGCTGCCGAGACGGTGACTGAGGAAGCCAAGCCAAAGGCCAAGGGCAAGACTTCACGCTCAAAGTCAAAGAAGGCCGAGGCGGAAGCCGATGTTCTCGAGGATGCCGAGGCAAGCGTCAAGGAGTCGAGCGATTCGGCTGAAATGTCAGTCAGACGCGGAGGCCGCGGCCGTCGACGCGGTGGCAGCCGTAATCGTCGGACTGACGAGACGACCGCAACATCGGAAAACGGTGAATCAGGCGAGGGCGACGCAGAAGAGGTCGATGGAAATGTCGAGGTGGTGGAACCGACCGATGGCCCCGAGATCGAGATCGAGGCTCAGGAAGACGCCGGCAGCAATGATAGTGTTGCAGACGAATATAGTGAAGCCGTTCCGGAAGCGGCCGATGCTGCTCCCGAGCAGGATTCAGGGCGGCCATCAAATAGTGGACGCGAGAAGCGGGGCAATGACAACCGACGCGATAACACCGAAAGCCGTGACAAACGTGGCAACGAGAATCGAGGAAATGAAAGTCGAGGCAGCGAAAATCGCGGCAACGAAAATCGCGGCGAAGGCCGTCCCGAGAACCGCGATTCGCGTGATCGCAATCGCAGCCAGAACGACCGCGGTGGCCGGAATGAACGCACTGACCGCAATGATCGCAATGACAGAGGCGGCCGTAACGATCGCAGTGATCGAAATGACCGTGGCGACAAGCGGGACCGTCCGTCACAGCCGACGATCTCAGATCTGCTTCGCGAAGGACAGGAGATCCTGGTCCAGATCGCGAAGGAGCCAATCGCTCGAAAGGGTGCCCGCATCACATCGCATATTGCTCTGCCCGGACGCTTTCTCGTCTACATGCCGACGATCGAACATCTGGGCGTATCCCGCAAGATCGAATCATCCAGCGAACGCGGCCGCCTTCGCACTCTGATCCAGCGTATCCGGCAGGACGAGGACATTCCTTCAGGCGGCTTTATTGTCCGCACCGCCGGAATAGGTATCTCGGAAGAAGACCTTCGTCAGGACGCCCGCTATCTGGTCAGGACCTGGCAGGATGTTAAGAAATCGTCAGAAAAGGCGAAGTCGCCCGCTCTCGTACATCAGGATCTAGATATAGTTCAGCGATTGCTTCGCGACCAGATGTCCGACGAGTTTACGGCGATCCGCGTGGACAGCGAGGAAGAGTATCTACGCACGGTCGAGTTCATGAATCGTATCCAGCCAAGGATGGTAAATCGCGTAAAGCTTTACACGCGTGATGAACCGATCCTGGATGCGTATAACGTCCAGGAAGAGATCGATAAGGCACTGAAGCCGCGTGTTTGGCTCAGGTCGGGTGGATATCTGGTCATTAACCAGACCGAAGCTCTGGTGGCGATCGACGTAAACACGGGTAAATTTGTTGGCAAAGGCAATGCGCGGCTTGAGGACACGATCACGCGAACGAATATGGAAGCGGTCGATGAGATCGCACG
>JANNNS010000324.1:0-7343 GCA_031398645.1 Acidobacteriota bacterium | reverse complement strand
TCAAGTTCGACGAGCCTTTCAAGCGCTTGCTGACGCAGGGAATGGTAGTTGGTGAGACGTTCTTTGATGAGTCGACAGGGAAGCGCAAGTATTTTCCGCCCGGGGATGTGACGGTCGAGCGTGACGCCAAGGGCAAGATCTTGGCGGCGAAGGCGTCCGATGGAACGCTGCTGAAACACGCGATCGAGCGGATGTCGAAGTCGAAGGGCAACGGAGTTGATCCGGACGAGATGATCGATATCTACGGGGCCGACGCTGCTCGCTTGTTCGTGATGTTCGCGGCTCCGATCGAGAATGAGTTGGTTTGGAATGAAGCCGGTATCGAAGGCGCGGTCAGGTTCCTGCAGCGAGTTTGGCGGCAGGTTTACAAGTGGAAGGACCGATTGTCAGTACCACCTGCGGGTGGGGCTGTTTTGCCCGAAACGAAATCCCCACCCGCTACCGCAGGTGGTACCGACTTGGCTCGCAATCTGCGGCGGCAGACGCACCTGACCATAAAACGGGTCGAGGAAAGCCTTGAGCATTTACAATTCAATACTCCGGTTGCGGCGTTGATGGAACTGTCCAATTCTATCGGCGATTTTAAGGTCGAACCTAATGCAGCCACTGAAACGGACACGTTTGCTGTGCGGGAAGCTATTGAGAGCCTGGCGCTTATGCTTACACCGTTTGCACCGCACACTGCTGAAGAGCTTTATTCGATCGTCGTCGGCAATGACCTGGGAATCGTTGCGAACGAGGCAAGGTTTCCGTCCTACGATGCCGAGCTTGCGAAGGCGGATGAGATCGAGATACCGGTGCAGGTGAACGGAAAATTGCGGTCGAAGCTGCTTGTTTCGCCCGATATCTCAGATGAAGATCTTCGCCAGGCCGCGATATCGGACGATAAGGTGAAGGAATATACAGAGGGAAAAGAGATCGTGAAGATCGTCGTTGTTCCGAAAAGGCTGGTTAGCGTCGTGGTCAAATAGTCGTAAAGGAGCCGATAGACCGTTTATAACGCGAATTCCGTGAAAAGTGTGACCCGCCGGAGGTGCACGATGCGTTTATGAAGCTAGGAATTGCTGGAAAGGGTTTTTCCTTGCTTCATATCCGTAAAGAAACTAGAATTGTGGCAGGGATACGCGGCAAAAAGACCTACTGAACACTGTCACTAAGTCAGTAATTTCTCTTCCGTTTTTTACGCGTTTGTTTAAGGGCGCTCAATGAAAGAATGCCAGCTCTGTAAAAACTGTTACACCGACGATGTCGCAACCTGTCCAAAAGACGGGATGCCGACAATGCATACGCTTGCGGGCGAGCCGGTTCTTGAGGGCAAATATCACCTCGAATCACGGCTCGGGCAGGGCGGAATGGGCGTTGTGTACAAGGCCCGACACGCGTTTCTCAAGACCCAGCTCGCGATCAAGATCATTTTGCCGGACCTCGTCGGAAACGATCCGCAGCTCGTCACACGATTTCGGCAGGAGGCCTTGGCCGCCGCCGCGATCAGGCATCAGAACGTCGTCGGCGTCACGGATTATGGCGTGATCCAGGGACAAATTCCGTTTCTCGTAATGGAATACGTGGATGGCGAGTCGCTCCACGACATGCTGACGCGTGAAAAAGTGCTGTCGCCGGAAAAAGCGCTTGAGCTGATGTCCGCGATCTGTGCGGGCGTTGGAGCTGCCCACCATCAGGGGATCGTCCACCGCGACCTCAAACCGCTGAACATAATGATCTGCAACGATAAGCCCAGCTTGTCACAAGCGGTCAAGATACTCGATTTCGGCTTGGCAAAGATCAAATCGGGCGAACTTCTGGGATCCTTTATTCAGGCCCAGACGACAGGATTGATGGGTTCGCCATACTACATGGCACCGGAACAGTGGGCGGACGACGAACCCGATTCACGTTCGGATATTTATTCCCTTGGCGTAATGCTTTTCCAGATGCTGACGGGCGACGTGCCTTTCAAGGGGTCATCGATACCGGCGATCATGAAAAAGCACATCAGTGATCCGCCGCCGACATTTGCGGAGCTGAATATCCCGCTGTCACTTGAGGTCGAGCAGGCTGTCCGGCATACGCTGCATAAGGAAAAAGAGAAACGCACCGCTTCGGTCGAGCATATGATCGCCGAGCTAAAGACGGCGGTTGAGCCGACGCCGATCGGAATTCATACGACGGGTGCCGCTTCCGCAGGTGGAAGCTCGATAAACATTCGCACTTCGCCGCCGCGGGCTAAGGTCTTCATCGACAACGTGCCGGTCGGCGAAAGCCGCGACGACGGGTGGATAACGCTCAACGGCATCCAGACCGGAAGCCACCAGATCCGTGTAAGTCATTCAGGTTTCGAGGATTTTCAGACCAGCCTGAATTTCGACGGCCGGCCGCAGCAGATCACCGCAGAATTAAAGGCCGGAACCGCCAGCATGTCGGCCGCCCCGACGGTCGCGTTCAATGCTTTACAGCACAATACGCCGCATAATCTATCGTCCACGCAAGGAGCGCATGGCGAGATGCAGAAGACGGCTGTGCAGGCATGGAATACCGGTGAACAGAGTGTTGCGGTCAATTCGATGCCGCCCAAGAAGGGAGGATTCTTCTCGCCGCTTGTTATCGGTGCCTTAGCTCTGTTCCTTCTGCTCGGATTAGGCGGTGTCGGGATCGGCGGAGCCTATATGGCCGGCCTATTTGGCGGCGGACCAGGGCCTGATAAAACACCGACGCCGACACCAACGGCTTCGCCGGGAAGTTCGACTCCTATTCCGGTCAAAGCTGAGATGGTCCAGATCCCAGGCGGAACTTTCCAGATGGGCTTTGGCGATGCAAATGCGGTTTCAGGGCCGGTACATTCGGTCGAGATGCCCGCGTTCTGGATCGATAAGACCGAAGTAACAGACGGCGAATACCTTGAGTTCGTGAAGGCGACAGGGCATACGCCGCCGAGTCATTGGGTAAATGGAGCTCCGCTTGCCGGGACCGAGAAGAAACCCGTCAGATTTGTGGATCTCGAAGACGCAGAGGCATTTGCCAAATGGCGGTCGAAGCGTGACGGGTTGAATTATCGCGTGCCGACTGAAAAAGAGTGGGAATACGTCGCCCGAAACGGATCAAAATCTACGCTCTATCCTTGGGGCAATGAATTCAAACCCGCGAACGCTGTGATGGCCGTGGAAGGTTCCGAACCGGCACAGGTCGGTTCCAAGCCCGCGGGCGCGACCGAGACTGGCGTCCTTGATATGATGGGAAATGTCTGGGAGATCACGAGTTCGACGCTTGACCCATATCCCGGCAGTAATGCGGTGGATGTACAAAAGAAGCCTGGAAGGCGCACGGTACTTCGCGGCGGTTCGGCCCATGAGGATGCCGTCAAGTTAAAGATCAACGCCGCCTTTCGCGTGGATGTGGCCGCCGATCAAAAAGAGAAGACCGTTGGTTTCCGTCTGGTCCGGTCCGAATAAAACCTTGCGTCATAGAAGACTCAAAGGCGTAGGATGAAGTTCTTACGCTTTTTCCTTTTTTTTCACCTCCATTCGCCTTTTGTAATTGAATGACCATAATTCTCGTCGAAGTAGATCCAGTCGCCCAAAAGCCCGAAATGTCCTTCTCCAAGCCCGTCGTGCTTGTTGGGCGGGAGGCGGGCGAGTGTGACGTTGCGTTCGACAAAGCGAAGTTCCCCATGGTCTCGCGCAGACACGCCGAATTCAGATGCGAAAACGGACGGTGGATGCTCGTCGATCTGGGGTCGAGCTACGGTGTTTATGTCAACGGCGAGAAGATCTCGTCACCCCATACGATCGGTGCGGGGAACAAGATCCAGTTCGGCGCCGACGGGCCCGTAGTTTTGGTCATTTGGTTCGAAGCGACGGGAGACGCAGCACCTGCAGATCCTCGCCCGGCAACTCCACCGGCGGCGAATCAACCCAAAGAGACTCCACCATCACCCAAGCATGCGGCTCCACCGGCCGGATCTTGGGAAATGGGAGCACCTTCACCGCCGCCCGCATCTCATCCCGTCCCGGTACCGGCCTCGGCTCCCGTTTCGCTACAGAAGGCGTCGCTTGTGTTGGTCGATGAACCGGCTCGGTCTCCGTTTCAGCTTGGGACCGGCAATATATGGCTGGGGCGCGATCCGGAATGCTCGGTCGTGATCGATGGCGGGGCAGGAATGGTCTCGCGCAAGCACGCTCAGATAAAGGTTGACGGCTCGCAATATGTACTCGAGGACAACAATAGCTTTAACGGCACGCTCGTCAACGAACAGCGAATTTCGGCCGCAACGCCGCTCTATCATGGCGACTTGATCAGGCTGGGAGCCGGCGGGCCCGTCCTTCGGTTCGACTCGCCGGGCCGCGAAGCCCCCAAGGGGGCAAGCCTTCCAGGACAGCGTGCCGTCGCACCGGGACTGACCGGAAATCTTAGCAAAGTTCCTGAGTCGCCGGGTTCAAGCACGATGATCCTCGACCGCGAGAGCGCGGCAAAGTACATCCCAAAAGAACAATCGGCTCAACCTCAGCTGTTGATGTCAGTTGTGTTCGGCGACAAACCGCAGCTTACGATCGGACGTGGTGAGCGGAACGACATAAAGCTTGATGGCCTGCAGATCTCTAACCGACACGCCCGTTTGGTCAGATCGGGCAGCGGTGTCGTGATTGAAGACCTGAAGTCAACTAATGGTGTCTATGTTAACGGCAGGAGAACCTCGAAGCAGGAGATCGGCCCGCAGGATTCGGTCCAGATCGGGGCTTTCGTTATCGCGGTCGACGCGTTCGGAAATATAAACGTCTTTGACAGCCGTTCGAGAACGCGGCTCGATGTTGTGAATGTGACGCGGGATGTGAAAGACCGTTCGGCGGGTGGGCAGTTGACGCTGCTTGACGGCATATCGCTTTCGATCCAGCCGAATGAATTTGTAGGCGTTCTCGGACCGTCCGGCGCGGGTAAGTCGATGCTGATGGAGGTGATGAACGGTATCCGCTCGGCGACCAGCGGTAACGTCCTGATGAATAATCTGGATCTCCATCGCCATCTCGACTCGCTCAAACAATTTATCGGATACGTTCCGCAGGATGACATAATCCATCGCGAACTGACCGTTTATCGGACACTCTATTACGTCGCGAAGATGCGGCTCTCGCGTGATGTCTCGTCGGGAGAGATATGCCAGATCGTTGACGAAGTCATGGATGTCACGGGCCTTTCGGAACGGAGAAACGTTCGTGTCAGCAGCCTCTCCGGCGGACAGCGCAAGCGAGTCTCGATTGCGGTCGAACTGATCACGAAACCGTCGGTCATCTTTTTGGATGAACCGACCTCTGGCCTCGATCCGGCCGCAGAAGAGCGAATAATGAAGCTCTTCCGACAGATCGCAGAATCGGGCAGGACGGTGATAATGACGACGCACGCGATGGAGAACGTTAAGCTCTTTGACAAGATCGTCGTGCTAATGGGCGGCAAGCTTGTATTTTACGGAAAGCCGGAGGAGGCGCTCGTCCACCTCAAGGCTTCCAGCTTCAAGGAGCTTTATGCTCGCCTTGAGGAGCCTGTCGAGGCCGGAGTGAAGGAGCATGGTGAGGCAAGCCGCCGGCAGATAACAGAACGAACCGCTGAGGAATGGAAGAGCAAATTCCGTTCGACGCCGCAGTTCAAGGAGAATGTCGAGAAACCACTAAGCCAGTTGGGGTCGATGCCGCCCGCGGGAAAGCAGAAGAAGCGACGGCTTGGCATTCTTGGAAGCGTTAGCCAATGGTTGACGCTGTCCAGGCGTTATTTTGAAGTCTTGCTCAAGGATAAGCTTACGATGTTTATCCTGCTGGCTCAGGCCCCGGTCATTGCCCTGATGACCTACTTCGTGATGGATGCGGACCAGACGCGCGATTTCGTTTACTTTGTTCTCGCCTTGGTCGCTATGTGGTTCGGCACGTCCGTTTCTGCGCGTGAGATCGTTCGGGAGCGGCCGGTGTATAAGCGGGAACGGATGGTCAATCTTGGCCTGCTGCCATATTTAGCATCGAAACTTTTCGTGATCGGCGTCATCGTAACGATGCAGTGCCTGATGCTGTTCCTGCCGCTTAAAGTCTTTGATCTGGCCGGCCTTATGTCGATGCCCGGCGAACTTTTCGGCATTCCGCAGCTCTGGGCGATGCTTCTGACGGCCGCTGTCGGCATTGGAGTTGGGCTGTTCGTTTCGGGCCTGGTCAGAACATCCGAGATGGCGACAAGCCTGGTACCGCTGATCCTGATACCGCAGATATTGTTCTCGGGAATAGTAGGGGTACCGAATGGCATTGTGAATAAAGCTGTTAGCCTTACGATGCCGGCTGCCTGGTCCTTTGACACGATGAAGAGGTTTTCTACACTGGACACACTTGAGCCGGAGGGAGCGAATCCGAAAGGGAAGACAAAGGGTTTAGGCCTTTATAAGTACATTGAGACGGAGAACGAGAAGATCGTCGCGAAGGCGAAGCAGGACTTCGAGGATTATAAGAGGCTGAGTGAAAGCCGGTTCCAGAACAGCCCGGGCGACACGCCGCCGGAGGTTGAAACCACGGCAGTCTCGGTCAAGAAGCTGCCGGATAACCTTAGTGATTACGTGACTTTTCTCCATCCGTGGATGAACGAGGTTTTAAATCAGATCGTGTTGATGCTAATGTTTTGGATGCTTGTGATCGCGACGCTTATCGTGCTGCGGTTGAAGGACAATTAAGAGGTTTTGATGAAAGTAGTTTTCTTACGAGTATTTCTCTTTGCAACGATCGCTTTGATGGCGCTTTTGCTGTCCGGGTGCGAGAACACGGCTAGTTCACAGAAAGGACCGGTGGACGAACCGACAGTTGCGGCATCACCGCAGGACAATGTTAATGCATCGACGGATAAGGGTTCAGCGTATCCAAAGCTTGCTTCGGCCGTGGCCACCGCTGAGATCAAGGCACTTGATGGCAGCACTTATACGATAAATGACAAGCAGGGGAAGATACTTTTGCTTAATCTTTGGGCCACTTGGTGCGGTCCGTGCCGTTCAGAAATGCCGGCTTTGGTGCGTATGCAGGAAAAGCACGGGCCCCAGGGCTTTGAGGTGATCGGTTTGAATACCGATGAAGAAGACGTTCAGCTTATCAACGATTTTGCGGCTGAGCTTAAGCTGAATTATCCGATCGCATATGCCGATACCAAACTTCAGTCATCGATGCTTAAGATCAGCAAGTTTCCCGGTATTCCGCAGAGTTTCCTTCTTGACCGCGAAGGCCGTTTGCGAGGCGTTTTCCGAGGTGCAAATCCAGCCGACATCGCGAAAATGGAGCAGGTTGTCGCAAAGCTCGTGAACGAGTCACCTTCGACCGGCGAACCGGTTGCCATCG
>JANNNS010000309.1:0-13042 GCA_031398645.1 Acidobacteriota bacterium | reverse complement strand
CTTTCCTTACGTGAGCAGACGCTCCGACCGGGTCGCCCATGTCGTGCAGGCAGTCGAAGAACGTTACGAGATCATAGTCCTCACCCGGGAAATCCTTGGAGGCCGCAACCTCGAAGCGAATATTTCCATCGACGCCCGCCGCCTTCGCCCGCTCGCGTGCTCCCTCGATCGAACCCTGATGATAATCAAAGCCGATAAAATCTGACGCCGGAAAAGCCTGCGCCATCAGGATTGTCGACGCCCCAAGCCCACAGCCGACATCGGCCACTTTCGCTCCGCTCTTTAGTTTTGCCTCTGCATCTTCAAGCGAAGGTATCCAAGAGCTGGTCAGATTAGCGATATATCCAGGTCGAAAGAAAAGTTCGGTCCCGCGAAACAGGTCATGGTGATGCTCGTGCCACCCGAATCCATCGCCGGATTTAAATCGCTCGGTCAACTCCGGAATTGCTCGAAGTGCCGACGTGGCAAGAATGAACGCTCCGGGCAAATATGCCGGATGATCTTCGTTAGTCATTACGAAAGCCTGTTCATCGGTCATAAAGTAGCTGTCGGCGGCCGCGTCGTATTCGACATACCCGCTGGCCGCCTGAGCATTCAGCCATTCGCGAACGTACCTCTCGTTCGTACCTGTACGCTTTGCCAATTCTGGTGCCGTAACCCGCTCACCGGGCGAAGCCATTGCCTTGTAAAGCCCAAGCTTTTCACCGATAACTATCGATCCTGCATGCAGCGTCGCACCAAGATCCCCCACAAATCTACCAAGCAGTTCATTCAATTTCTGTTCATCTATACTCATTTTGTCTCTCCTTCTGTTGCCGCTGCACGGGGGCAGTGCAGCGGCTGTTTTCGATCAATGGGATTCTATTGCAAAATCCCCAGGAAGTCTTGAAGTTTTTCTGAAAAATTTATGTGCTTATTCCGGAGGGAAAAAAATTGGCTGATCTGGTCGACGGCAATTTATGGGATATACTTTAATGAGTATGTCTATTCGAAGGCCTTTCAATTTCAAGCAATGGATCGATGACCACCGGCATTTGCTCAAACCGCCGGTCGGAAACCAATGCGTTTACGATGATGATGACTTTATCGTAATGGTCGTCGGCGGCCCGAATTCGCGAAAAGACTATCACTGGGACGAGGGCGAAGAGCTTTTTTACCAGCTTGAAGGTGACATAGCGGTCCAGATCCAAGAAGACGGAAAAGCGGTCGAGGTCCCGATCCGCGAAGGCGAAATGTTCCTTCTGCCCCCGCGAATCCCTCATAACCCTATCCGCGGCTCAAACACCGTCGGCCTCGTCATCGAACGCAAACGCCGCGACGGTGAACTCGACGGCCTGATGTGGTTTTGTGAGAACTGCAATGAAAAGCTGTATGAAGAATATTTCCAGCTCAGAGATATTACCACTCAGTTTCAGGGTGTATTTGAAAAATTCTACGGTTCCGAGGAGTTAGGGACGTGCAATACATGCGGTTCGGTCATGGAACCGCCACCTTCTGTTAGTTGAGAGAATAGTGGCATGCGACGGCCTGTTCGTATTTTATTTTCAATCATGATGAGGGAATGACATCGAACGATTGGAAAATGAAGAACCGTTGACATGTCATCTGAAGCGATAACTCAGCGCTTGCGGCTCGCAAGTGAATTGCGCGATCTGGACTTGCGTTGCGACGGGCGAAGCTCGATCACGACAAAAAGGCCGTCGATCCTGAGTCAACTCAAGGGAATCCCAATAAATTATTATGCAATTCAAATCATCATTCACCATAACCGGTTGGGAGCCGGCCGAAGCGGACAAAACCGACGAGATCGCGGACATTGCGCGTGCGAGAATTCGTAAGTCGTTCACAGGCGACCTTGAAGGAACGAGCGTCGCAAACGCCATCTTGTATCAGACGCCCGTCCAATCCGGCGGATATGCTGCGCTCGAACGCATTACTGGCAAGATAGACGACCGTGAAGGTACGTTCGTTGTTCAGCACAGCGGGATCCGTGATGCCGCAGGCGAGGGGCCGGCGTATGGCGACGTAGTTCCCGGATCCGGCACCGGCGGTTTTGGAGGCGTTGCGGGTACAATGAGGATCGAAGAATCGGCCGACGGCAAATCATTTCTTTTCGACCTCACATTTGAATAAAATGGAAGAAGAACACAGCATTATTTGGCGCCGCCTCGACATGCCGGGGCATGAATCAGTCCGCATTTACGGCGATCCGGATGGATGGTACCTTGACGGTGCCGCGGTATTTCTTTACGACGGCCAGGCTTGCCGCCTCGAATATTTGATCCAGTGCGATCCTGATTGGCAGACGACGTTTGTCACCATCGACGGTTGGATCGGGGATGAGGCAGTTGAGGTCGAGATATCCGCCTCTGACGATGGCTGGTACTTTAACGAAGAAGAAGTTGCGGGCCTTGAGGGCTGTGTGGACATCGACCTCAACTTTAGCCCGGTGACTAATCTTCTCCCGATCCGGCGATTGAACCTTGCCGTGGGCGAATCGAAGTCAGTCCGTGCCGCGTGGCTGCGGTTCCCTTCTTTCGACCTCGAGGTTCTCGATCAGAACTATACCCGCGTCGATGCCAACACCATCCGCTATGAAAGCCGCGACGGCCAGTTCACCGCTGAGCTAAAAATAAACGAGGCGGGCCTCGTCACAGATTATCCCGGTTACTGGACGCTGGAAACTTAATGCTCAAGATCGACGTCCACACGCACATTCTTCCAAAGGAAATTCCGGATTGGAAAACAAAGTTCGGCTATGGCGGCTTCATCACGCTTGACCATTACAAGCCCTGCTGTGCCCGAATGCTGCGTGACGACGGAGTCGCGTTTCGCGATGTGGACTCAAACTGCTGGGATGCCGCCACGCGCATCGAAGAGTGTGATGCCGCAGGCGTACGCGTCCAGGTCCTCTCGACGGTTCCGGTGATGTTCAGATATTGGGCAAAACCGCAGGACGGAGCCGAGATCGCCGCTTTTCTTAACGATGACATTGCCGAAACCGTCCGCGAGTTTCCGTCGCGTTTCGTTGGTCTAGGCACAGTGCCGCTGCAGGACACTTCGCTTGCGATCAAGGAACTCGAACGGTGTAAGGAGCTTGGCCTTGCGGGTGTTCAGATCGGGACGAACGTCAATCAGCTCAATCTGGGCGAACCGCAGTTCTTTGATTTTTTTAAAGCATGCGAGCGACTTGGTATGGCGATTTTCGTCCACCCGTGGGAAATGATGGGCGAGGCCGATATGCAGAAATACTGGCTGCCGTGGCTTGTGGGAATGCCCGCCGAAGTCTCGCGGGCGATCTGTTCACTGATCTTTTCAGGTACGCTCGAAAAATGTCCTAATCTTCGCATCTGCTTCGCCCACGGCGGCGGTTCGTTTCCTGCGACACTTGGCCGAATAGATCACGGCTTCAACGTCCGCCCGGATCTATACCCGGATAACCCGCATAGCCCGCGAAAATACCTGAACAAAATGTACTTCGACTCGCTCGTCCACGAACCCGCAAGCCTCGATTTTCTCATTGGCTTGGTAGGTGCCGACAAGGTCATGCTCGGGACCGATTACCCTTTTCCCCTCGGTGAGGCCGAGCCGGGCAAGTTGATCGAATCGGGGAATTACGACGATAACATCAAAGAGATCCTTCTGAATGGCTCCGCTCTGAATTGGCTAAACTTGAACAGAAGCCCCTTCAAATAGACGGCCTGCCTGACTCCGTAAAAAGCACGTTCAGCTTTGCAAACGGCTGCTTATAAACTAAATTCGAACTAAGCAATGAATCAATCCCCCGCCACAGAGTTCCAAACAACGCCCGAATTCGCCGCCGCACTCGACGCCGCCGATCCGCTTAGTTCATTTCGCGAACGTTTTCACATTCCGAACGATAGTTCGGGAAATACGGCAATCTATTTCACCGGAAACTCCCTTGGACTTCAGCCAAGAACGGTACGCGGATATATCGAACAGGAGTTGGACGACTGGGCGCGGCTCGGGGTCGAAGGCCACCTGCATGCAAAGAACCCGTGGCTTCCCTATCACGAATTCGTCACTGAACCAATGGCCCGCGTGGTTGGAGCACAGCCGATAGAAACCGTTGTAATGAATGGGCTTACGGTAAACCTTCACCTGCTTATGGTGTCGTTCTATCGCCCAACCAAGGAGCGTTACAAGATCGTGATCGAGAAAGGAGCCTTTCCTTCTGACCAGTATGCGGTCGCGTCGCAGATACATTTCCATGCTCAGCATGCAAAGGAGTTGATAACAAATTACAGCTGGCCTCTTTCTGACAGGCCTTCTGGCGCAGATGCCGAGATCCAGTATCCGAACTACAGCTGGCCTTTAGCCGATAGATCTAACGAGGCCGTGCTCGTCGAACTCACGCCTCGCGATGGCGAATCGACCGTCCGAACAGAGGATATTCTCGAAACCATCGAACTTCACGGTGATAGCATTGCCCTCATCCTGCTCGGCGGCGTCAACTATTACACGGGACAGGCGTTTGATATGCAGGCGATCACTGAGGAAGGCCACCGCAAGGGCTGCATCGTCGGTTTTGATTGCGCCCATGCCGCCGGTAACCTTGAGCTGAAACTTCACGATTGGGACGTTGATTTCGCTGCCTGGTGCTCGTACAAATATCTCAACGCAGGCCCGGGCGGCATCGCCGGGATCTTCGTCCACGAACGCCATGCTCGTTCATTCGATCTGCCCCGTTTTGCCGGTTGGTGGGGCCACGATAAAGACACCCGTTTCCTGATGGGCCCGGAATTCAGCCCGCTAGCAGGAGCCGAAGGTTGGCAGCTTTCAAATCCGCCGATCTTTCAACTCGCGGCCCTGCGTGCTTCGCTCGAGATCTTCGACGAAGCCGGAATAGCGGCGTTGCGAGCAAAATCGGAAAAATTGACGGGATACCTTGAGTTTCTCCTCTCCGACAGCCCGAACGAACGACTTTCCGTGATAACGCCAAAAGATCCGGCTCAGCGCGGCTGTCAACTTTCAATTCGAGTCAAGGACGCCGATCGCTCAGTCTTCGAGAGCCTAACGGCTCGAGGCATCGTAGCCGACTGGCGCGAACCTGACGTCATCCGAGTAGCGCCAGTTCCGCTCTATAATTCTTTCTCGGATGTCTATCGCTTCGCCGAACTACTGAGACAAGTTCTGGCATGAGCCTTTCCAAGCCTGATTTCGGCGACGAGTTTCTCAGCCCTGCCTGGGTCGAGATCGCTCGGGCTATTTGCCGGAGAGATCGCGTCGCCTATTCGAACCTTGAGCGAGCAGAAAGCAGCGACCATGTCGTCTTCTTTCTCGATGGCGGCCTTGTCCTGAAGATCTTTCGGCCTGAGCGAAACTGTTTTGAACGAGAGAAAAGGGCGCTCGAGTTCGCGTGTGGGCGACTCTCATTTGCCACACCCGAGATCATCGGTATTGGCAAGATAGAGGATCTGGATTACCTGCTCTTTACTCAAATTCGCGGTGCAGCGATCACGCGGGAAGATCTATTGAGGCTGCCTCGAGGTCAACGGATCGAGATCGTTCATGAACTTGCCGTGGGCTTGAAAGAGCTTCATCAGATCGACCCGTTAGAGATTGCCGATGACTGGGCCGAGTTTGTTGACGATCGTGCTTCAACTTTTATTGAACGCCAGATCAATAGCGGCGTGAATCGGCAAATAATTGAAGCTCTTCCCGGTTTCATTGAGGAACATCTTCCAACCATTCCCCTTGCACCCACGGTCTTTTTGCACGGTGACCTGCATTTCGGCAATATAAGATTCAACAATGTCAGCGGACACTTGTCGATCGCAGGCTTTTTCGATTTTGCGGACTCACGCCGAGGGTTTCACGAATACGATCTGCTTGCGGTCGGGGTGCTGATGATCCAAGGCGAACGCGAGCTGCAGCGAGAATTTCTTCGGGCGTATGGGTATCGAGAAGAGGAGTTGAACGACGAGCTCCGTCACCGGTTAATGATGTTAACGATGCTTTACGAAACAAGCGACCTCCGGCGATACGCCCTGCGGCTAAGCCCCGAAGCCGTCGTCTTTCCGCTCGAACGCCTCATGAACCGGATCTGGAGTTTTGTTTAATTTAATTCAATTCCTGCCGAACGTATGGCCCTCTCAATCTATTTGATGCGCGCTCCCCAGCGAAAAATGTCTGATGGAGGGAACCAGCCCGTTCTGAATCCTTCCGCCCTTTCGGTCCAACCAGAAACATTTTCGCTTTATCGAATTACTCAGCACTTATCTGCGCTAGACTAGGAGCATCAAACCGGCAAGGGCTTTGATAGCCCCCTTCCGTTCAGGGTCGATTTGTTAGCGGAGGCCCAATGGTTCATGCAACGATAAACGGCAACAACGGCGATTTTCTCGAGGGAACCACTATCCTCGAGGCGGCAAAACAATGCGGGATCGAGATACCTACGCTATGCAATG
Organism: Acidobacteriota bacterium; assembly: GCA_031398645.1. Classification (GTDB taxonomy): domain Bacteria; phylum Acidobacteriota; class Blastocatellia; order Pyrinomonadales; family Pyrinomonadaceae; genus OLB17. Next base: position 6,611 of record JANNNS010000309.1, on the reverse strand, counting down.
ACGACCGCCTGGCACCTGTCGGAGCTTGTCGTATGTGCTTGGTAGATATTGACGGCTCGATGCGAACCAATCCTGCGTGTACAACGAAGTTGCGTGCCGGAATGACCATCACGACCCACAGCGAAGAGCTTGAAGCCGCGCGGAGATGGAACCTTAAGATGCTCGCCCTTGCCTATCCGGCCGAGGCTTTCGAGAAGTTTCCTGACAAGCACTTTCATCGCATCGCGCGCCGATATGGCCTTACCAAGGCCGACTTTGCCACCGGCTCAAACGGCGCCAGTATCGACGATTCGCACACATACATCCGCGTCGACATGTCCCGCTGCATAGACTGCTACAATTGCGTTCGCATCTGCGACGAGCTGCAGGGCCAATATGTGTGGCAGGTCGTTGGACGAGGCGAGGAATCATCGATCGTACCGGACAATTTCGGCCCGTTCGGCGAAAGTTCGTGCGTTTCTTGTGGAGCGTGTTCCGACGCGTGCCCGACCGGCGCTTTGGAAGACCGGTCCATATTGCAAAACGGCGTTCCTGACGCGTGGACGCGAACGACCTGCCCGTATTGCGGCACGGGGTGCGAGATGGAGGTCGGCACCCGAGAAGACAAGATCGTGCAAGTTCGGCCGGTTAAAGATGCTCCGGTCAATTACGGCCATCTTTGCGTCAAAGGGCGCTATGCGTTTGGGTTTACCGATGCAGCCGACCGCATGACGGAGCCGATGATCCGGGAGAACGGCGAATGGAGAACGGTTAGCTGGGACGAAGCCACGACCTACACGGCCGGCAGACTTAACGATCTTATTTCTGCTCACGGGTCGGACTCCATAGCGGTTCTCGGTTCGGCTCGAGCGACGAACGAGGAAAACTACGTCGCACAAAAATTTGCGCGTGTCGCCATCGGGACAAACAACGTCGATTGTTGTGCGCGAGTGTGCCATACACCTACGGCCGCGGCTATGAAAATGATGCTCGGCACCGGTGCGGCGACAAATTCCTTCGACGACATCGAACTCGCAAAAACGATCCTGCTTTGCGGGGCAAACCCGACCGAGAACCATCCTATTCCCGGGGCACGCATTAAACAGGCGGTCGTTCGCGGCGGAGCGAACCTGATCGTGATCGATCCGCGGAAGACCGAACTCACGAAATACGCGACGGTCCACCTTCAAATTAGGCCAGGTACCAATATCCTTCTTTTCAACGCAATGGCCCATGCGATCCTTGAGGGAGGGCACGCTGACACCGATTTTATGGCCGAGCGCGTTGAGGATCTCGATGAGTTTCGCGCTTTCGTTGCCAATTATTCGCCCGAGGCTGTAGCGGTCGAATGCGGGGTCGAGGCATCGGATATTCGCGCAGCGGCCCGGCTATACGCAACAGCAAAGCCCGCGATGAGCCTGCACGGCCTCGGAATGACCGAGCACCTCCAAGGTACGGAAGGCGTAATGTGCGTAGTTAACCTTGCCCTGCTTACGGGGAATATCGGTAAACCCGGCACCGGTGTAAATCCGCTTCGCGGCCAGAACAACGTACAGGGCTCGGCCCATATGGGATGCGACCCGGGCATTCTAACAGGCTCCGTCGCCGTCGATGAAGGCAGGCCGCACTTTGAGTCCGTTTGGAACGCCGCCGTTCCCGCAAACAAAGGACTTAATCAACTTCAAATGATGGATGCCGCGAAGGCTGGGACCCTCAAGGCGCTCTGGGCTATCGGCTACGATGTTTTCCTCTCTAATGCCAACTCACACGAAACAGCAAAGTCTTTTGAAGGCTTGGATTTCTGCATTGTCCAAGATCTCTTTCTCAACGAGACCGCAAAACAATTTGCCGATGTTTTTCTGCCAGCCGCCTCATCGTTCGAAAAAGACGGTACCTTCATGAACGCTGAGCGCCGCGTACAGCGTATTCGGAAAGCGGTCGAGCCCCGCGGCCATGCGCGAACAGATTGGCAGATTGTCTGCGACGTCGCCACGGCAATGGGCAAGGGGGAGCATTTTTCATTTACAACGGCGAAAGGGATCTGGGACGAGATACGTTCGGTTTGGCCGGCTGGCTTCGGGATCTCATATGAGCGCATTGACCATCATGGCCTCCAATGGCCGTGCCCGGAAACGGATCATCCAGGTGAAACGCTGCTGCATAAAGAAAGTTTCTCCATCGGCAAACGTGCCGCCCTCCGGCGAATAAAATACCGTGCGACCCCTGAAAAGATCTCGCCTGATTTTCCGTTTTTGTTGACAACGGGCCGCACTCTTTATCATTTCAACGCGGGCACAATGACAATGCGGACCCCGAATGTTGAGCTCCGGCCGACTGATGAGTTGATGGTATCGCCTCATGATGCCGAACGCATCGGCGTCGAAAATGGGGAACGCGTTCGGGTCGCCAGCCAATACGGATATGCTGAATTGCCCGTCAGCATTACCGGAAAAGTGAAGACGGGCGAGCTTTTTGCGACATTCCATGACCCAAGCGTTTTCCTGAACTACGCAACGAGCCCCGTCCGCGACCGTTTTACTCAGGCTCCAGAATTCAAAGTGACCGCCGTCCAGGTCGTGAAGATCGGCTGAGCAAAAGGTACAATGGTTCTGAGCAGCCGCGCTCAGCACGTCCGATCAAACATGACTAACAACACGGTTACAATCATTGGTGCGGGCCTTGCCGGCTCGCTTCTCTCGATCTATCTCGCAAAACGCGGGATGCAGGTCAGCGTATTTGAGGCTCGGGGCGATATGCGAAAGCAGGAGGTCGCGGCCGGGCGTTCGATAAATCTTGCGTTGTCCGACCGCGGCATCGCGGCGTTGCGTGAGATCGGCATGGACGAATACATGCTTGCCGAAGCGGTTCCGATGACCGGCCGTATGATCCATTCGGTCTCCGGTGAGACAAAGCTGCTGCCCTACAGCGGACGCCAGGGCGAATATATCAACTCAGTCTCTCGAGCGGGCCTGAACATCGCTCTGATCAATGAGGCCGAAAAATACCCTAACATCCAGTTCGTCTTTAACGAACGCTGCACGGATTTTCACCTTGGAAGCGGCGAGGCAACGTTTGAAAGCGGAAGGACGATGCGAGCCGGCACCTTGATCGCGACTGACGGAGCAGGCTCGGCCGTCCGCGAATCCATGCACCGCGGCATTCCAGACTTCCAACTCTCGCAAGTCTTCCTCGAACACGGCTACAAGGAACTCCACATCTCATCTCGGCAGGCCGCAAGCGTCCCGCTTGCGAGTGCAGTCGCTCCGGACTCTGCCTTCGCCCTAGAGCCCAACGCCCTCCACATTTGGCCGCGACATAAGTTCATGATGATCGCCCTGCCTAACTTCGACGGTAGTTTTACCTGCACTCTGTTTCTCGCGCACAGCTCGCCTAAACATCAGGTGGCCGCCGTTTCGGCGAGCGACGTGGTTCTCCCTCCTGAAAGTTCTTTCGAGCAGCTAACGACCGAATGGGCCGTTCTCGAATTCTTCCACCGCGAATTCCCGGACGCAGTGCCGTTGATGCCGACGCTGGTGGAAGATTTCTTCGCCAACCCGACCGGGAACTTGGGCACAGTGAAATGCTGGCCCTGGAATGTCGCAGGCCGTTCCTTGCTGCTCGGCGACGCGGCACATGCGCTCGTCCCATTTTACGGCCAGGGCATGAACTGCGCCTTCGAAGACGTCCGCGTTCTCGATTCCCTCCTAATGGATGCGCCTTCTTCCGCCTTCGATTGGCAATCCGTCTACACCGAATACGGCCAGCTCCGCAAGATCAACACCGACGCAATTGCCGACATGGCCGAAGAAAATTTCTACGAAATGCGAGACGCGACCGCCGACCCTGTATTTCAGCGAAAACGCGAACTCGAAACCAAGCTCGAGCAGACTTATCCCGACTATTTCTCAAAGTACTCAATGGTCACGTTCCGCGAAGACCTTCCATATTCCGTCGCGAAAGAAAAGGGTAACGCTCAGGATCGATTCTTGATGGAGATCTGTTCGACAGTTGATAATGTGAGCGAGGTCGACATTGATTCGGTCATCGAGCGAATCCGGAGAATTTGAACTAATCTGTTGCATTACCTGGACTTAAATCGACAAGTGTTTCAGTCGGCGTGCTTCTGGCAGTTTTGAAACACTTTTGAGTGTTAACCCGATTGTTTGCATAGTTTAAATTGTTCCAAGCCTGAAACACTTTTTTTGCGATTCGAGATCGAGAGGGCATGATAGGCGTCCGCAAATTCTTTGTATTTTCGGCGCGATTTGTTCTAATTAGTGTATGCAGACAGTAAGATCGATCGAAAGTGAACCCGAATCGTTGTCAGCATTTTATGCTCGCGTCAGGGCTCACACTGAGTGGCTTTGTGAGCCGCTCGAGACTGAGGACTACATCCCGCAGCCGGTCGTCGATGTCTCGCCGCCAAAGTGGAACATCGCTCACACCACTTGGTTTTTCGAAGAGATGATCCTGAAACAGTTCATACCTGATTATCAGGTCTTTGATCCCGATTTCAGCTTTCTTTTCAATAGTTATTACAACACGATCGGCGACCGCACAGCCCGCGACAACCGCGGAGCCCTAAGCCGTCCGACGGTAAAGCGGGTTTTCGAGTATCGCAGGCATGTCGACGCCGCAATGCAGGACCTGCTGGCAGAACAGCGGCAGGTAAATACTACCCACGGAGATTCACCTCAGGTATTAGGAGGCGTCGCAGCCTCCTCGGCTGGTGGAGTGACTATCGATCACGAAGCTCTCACGGATCTGATCATTCTCGGCCTGAACCACGAGCAGCAGCATCAGGAACTATTCCTGACCGACCTTAAGTACACTTTTAGCGTGAACCCGCTCTTCCCTGCCTATCGCGAAGGTTATGTGCCCGAGTATACGTCCGAATCCGGTTCTAACGGATTTGTCGAATTCGATGAGGGAGTTTACGAGATCGGTCATGAAGGCGGCGGATTTTGCTTTGACAACGAGCTTTCCCGTCACAAGGCTTATCTTCAGCCATTCGAGATCGCGTTGAAGCTCGTGACGAACTTTGAATTCCTTAGATTCGTCAATGATAGGGGCTATGACGACCACCGCCTGTGGCATTCAGAAGGGCTGGATTGGGTGAAGCACAACGGCATCGAGGCACCATTGCACTGGCACAAGATCGATGACGAATGGCATCAATACACGCTCGGCGGCATGCAGAAGCTCAAGATGGACGCACCGGTCTGCCACGTGTCTTTCTATGAGGCAGCCGCGTTTGCGGAATGGAAAGGAATGCGTCTGCCAACGGAGTTTGAATGGGAAGCGGCCAGCGGCAAAATTGATCGGGGCCTTCGTTGGGAATGGACAAATTCGGCCTACTTGCCTTATCCCGGCTTCAGAAAAGTGGCTGGGGCGGTCGGCGAATACAACGGCAAGTTTATGATCAACCAAATGGTCCTCCGCGGAGCTTCCGTCATCACGCCTGAAGGCCATAGCCGACCGACCTATCGAAACTTTTTCCATCCGCATCTGCGATGGCAGTTCACAGGGATCAGATTGGCAAGGTAGTCTACTTATGCAAGCTTCAAGCTCACCCGAACTTACAACCTTCGCTGAAGACGTTCTTCGCGGCCTGTCGTCGACGCCAAAACAGCTTTCGTCAAAATATTTTTACGACGACGAAGGCTCGCGGCTGTTTCAGGAAATAATGAAGTTGCCCGAGTATTACCTCACGCGGGCCGAATACAAGTTGCTGAGCGAGCAAACGGACGAGATCGGAACTGCGTTTACCGAAGGCTCGGATTCCATAGACCTAATTGAGCTAGGCGCGGGTGACGGAACAAAAACAGCCGTTCTGATCCGCCATTTACTCGATAAAAATATCGATTTCGATTACTTGCCGATCGATATTTCGAAGGAAGCCTGCGACGCACTCCAGAATAAGTTCAGTAAAGAGCTTCCTGGCCTAAAAATAGCCCCGCACCACGGCGATTATTTCACTATTCTCGATTCGCTCAAGGACGGAAGCAGACGCCGCAAGGTGATCCTGTTTCTCGGCTCGAACATAGGCAACTTTAGCCGCTCACAGGCCGTCGACTTCTTCCAGCAGCTGCGAGCCGTGATGAACGACGAAGACCGCATATTTATTGGCTTCGATATGCAGAAGGATCCGCGCGTCATTGTCAGTGCATACGACGATGCGGACGGTGTAACTGCCGCGTTTAATATCAATCTTCTAAGCCGCATCAACCGTGAACTCGGAGCCGATTTTGACATTGAGAACTTCTCCCACTACGCACAATACCGCCCCGTCGAGTGTGCCGCCCGCTCGTTCCTGATCAGCCGTGAGAGGCAGACCGTCAACATCGCTGCTCTCGGCCGAAGCTTTGAATTCGAACAATGGGAACCGATCTTTATGGAGATCTCGCAAAAATACACCGCCGCGATGATCGAAGACCTCGCCGCCGAAAGCGGATTTGAGATCGCCGAGACATTCCTTGATAGGGAGAATTTTTACTGCGATTCGCTATGGCGTCCCAGTCAGAACCTTAAGCGGCAGGGTTTGCATGGATGAACGTCACACTTCTACACTTCGACACGATCGATTCCACTAATACCGAGGCCCTTAAACAGGCTCGTCTCGCTGCGAACGA
>JANNNS010000284.1:0-13818 GCA_031398645.1 Acidobacteriota bacterium | reverse complement strand
ATCGTTTGGTTTATAAGGGAGCGGCCGAACCGACAGCGATCTCTCTAGGCCGTGATCACGACGGCCCTTGTTCCGGTAAGTTCCGTAAAATCTTTCGTGTATATCGTGTCAACGCGCCGAATGCCGCTCACGACGTTTACGATCTCCTGCGTCGAGACAAGTCCGCCTTCGACGTGAGCGATCGCCCAGGTTTTGATGTGCGTTGCCTTGGAAAGTGCGTCGCCCAGCACCTGTAAATATTGCGACTTGGTCTCCACAGGGCCGCCTAATTTCCCGAGACGGCTTGCTTCGAAAGCCGGCCAGAAATCGTCGCTTCCGCGGACCCATTCTTCACGCCAAACTGCCTTATCAGGAACAGCGGTACGTCCGCCCCCGCTGGCAGCCGGCAGCCTAAGGAACATAAGGTCGGCCGGGCTCTCGGCAATAAAATCTTCGGCCGGCTTATTCTGACAGCCATTATTTTGTCGGTTGTTGACGGCTTCCGGCATTGCCATCCAGAGCCTTCGAAAGACGTTCGACAGTGGCTGGCGCAGGTCGCGTGTGTCCTCGTTGAAGGACAGAACGTAATCGCCGACAGCCATGACCAAACTCGCGGCCATCGCAAATGCGAAAGGCGATTCAAGTCTCTCAAGGTTCCGGCGGATATTGTCGAACCACCATGCATCCGTTTCACTGAACCAATTGCGTAGCGCCGGGTTCTGGAGCCGGTTTCCGGGAACATAAACGTCTTCGAGGATCGTTTGAATATTCTCGTCTGAGAGCTTTTCGCCGTTGTTTTGGATCGCGGCAAGGGCGCGTGTCCAGGCGGATTGGAGCGGATCATTCGCAAGGACACGGGTGTCGCCGTGCTTGAGATAAGCGCCGAGCGTCGGATTGCCTGTAAACGGCAGGGCGACAGACCTGTATTCCTGTCGGCGCAGGATGTTCAACTCGAATGCCAGCCAACTTCGCGGCGTAAAGATAGATTGTTTACTCATTGGTAATTGAGCGGCTAAGCGGCTGATCGTCAGCTGGAGCAGTTTCCAGCAGAGGCGGAGATGATACGGCCGACTCATTCGGCAGTTTGGCTTCCACCGGCGGTAGTTCGCGGTTCGGGACCTCTTCCAATTCCATTGGAGCAGGCTGGAGTTCCGCCACGGTCGGCTTCTCGACCTCAAGCGAATCAATGTACTCGCTATCCAAAAATGCCTTGACCACTTTCGGATCAAATTCGAGTCCGGTCCAATCTGTTAAATACATCCTGGCTTCGGCAACGGACATGGCCTTTCGCCGCGGGCGATCGTCGCGGAGTGCCGCAAACGAATCGGCGACCCTGAGAATTCTCGCGGCCAAAGGGATCTGTTCGCCCTCGAGGGCGTCCGGATACCCGGTGCCGTTCCACCATTCGTGATGCCAGCGTACCAGCAGCTGCACACCGCGGGAGAAGCCCCGCTTTGCCGCCTCTTGTTCGCCGATCACCGGATGCCGCTGCATATCCATTCTTTCGGCGGCCGATAACGGGCGACCCTGCTTGATGTAGTCGCGGTTCATCGCCAGTTCACCGATGTCGTGAATAAGTGCTGCCTGCTGCATGAAATTGCGGTCGTGCGCAGCAAGATTGAAGCTTTTTCCAATAGCGTCTGCAATGGCCGCTATCCGCAGGCCATGAGCGTAGGTATAACCTTCAAATGCGTCTATCTCCGCCGAGAGTTCGAGCAGCTTTTCGTCGAAATTTGTTTCTTTCGCTAAGATAGCTTCCATACTGAAGATAAGCCGACAAACGAAAATTCTAGCATACCGGAGCGACCGGACGGAGTCGGCATAAGCTCAAGGAGTCTGAACCTTTCCCAGCAGCTTTCGAGCCTCTGCATTATCGGGAGCCAATTCAAGGAATCGCTTGAGTTCTCCTTCGGCGCGTTTTAGAAGGTTGTTGTCGATGAAGAACTCCACGAGCATAAGCCTTATCTTGGGATTTTTGGGATCCAGGCGCGCCGCGGCCTGCATTTCGCCTTCAGCCTTGTGACGCTGTTTCTCATCGTACGATAGGGCTTTGCCGTAGTAGGCTCGATAGAGAGCGTTGTCCGGATTGTAATGGGCGGCCCGGCCAAGGAACGGGACTGCACTTTCGTACTCCTCATCCATCAGAAGGCTAAGGCCGGCCTCAAAGTTCTCAAGGCCCTGCTCGGTCTTTGTATCGACCCTCTCGTTTTCCTCCACCTTGACGCCCTGAGCCTTTAGCTTCGCTTTCGTTTCAAGCTCCTTACGCATTTTGAAATCGTAGTTTTCGCGGCTGTCCGATGATTTTAGCGTATCGTAGGCAACCTGAACGCTGGAGAACGCGGCTTGTATCCGTTGCAGTGTATCGGCCGATTCACGATGGTAACGGTCGGGGTGAAAGAGCTTTGCAAGGCCAAAATAAGATGCTTTGATCTCGGGTACAGCGGCTTTCGGTTCGACGCCCAGAACATCGTAATGCGTCTGGCCAGTTTCGGCTCGCTTCAAAAACTCTTCAAGGGTTATCTCGACGACCTGCGTTTCAGTGGGCTTCTGATCGGTTACGGGAGCCTTGCTCTGTTCCTGTGCGACGGGCTTAACAACATTGCCGTTCATAGCTGAAACGATCTTGTTTGCCTGCTTTACGATCGAAATGCGGGCGTTATTGATCGACGCGATACGAGCCTCCGAAAACGCTGCATTCCAGTCGCGGCGGCGAAGCATTCCGCCAAGCCACAGCACATAGAGCGCTTGGAGAAATCCGTTTTCAGGCAGGCCGCATTCGAGAGTGAGATCTTCGATCATTCTCGGCTCTGCACCAAACCTTTGAAGTACAAAGTCTTCATGACTTTGCAAATGCGGGTAGGCCGCCGCATTGCCGATCTTTTCGAAGCTTTCCTGCATACTCTTGAAACGTGAGAAAATAAGGGTCATCGGCAGGCAGCGGGCATAGTCGATCAGTATTCTGTTCACCTCGATCGGAAATACGAGGTCTTCCCGCGAACGAACGAGCGGGCTGTAGTGCCAAGCTCCGTCAGGCCACGACAACGCGTCCACAACGATCTTTTCGATCTGTGCTACGACAGCACTATCGACTTCCTGTTTATCGAGCACATTCTCGCGAACAAGCAACGAAGCGAATTCGACATCGTTGGCATGCTTTGGAATTGCCGCCAGACGTGAGCGATCGAGCTTTTTTGAATCAAGCAGGACGTTCTGAAGTCTATGTTCTCTTGCACTCGAAACCCCGTAAACAATTGAGCCGTCGCGGAAATAGAGGATCGCCTTATTCTCGCCGTGCGATAGACGCATCGACCCGTCAAGCCGTGCCTGTCCTATTTCAATAAGCAATTCGGCGAACGGATAAGCCTGGAAAGTTCCTTTGTGATCGAGCGAAGTTTGCGGAGTCATTTGAAAACGTGAAACTGGTTGTGAGGTTGAAGAACCAGCGGGCCACTTAGATTCTAACAAAATGCGGAGCGAAAAGGTAAGTATGATTTGCACTGGGTGCAGTCCATAGTGGAATGGTTCGAGTTTGACAGGTCCAAGCCAAATTGCGAAAGTTTCAAGAGGCCGTTGGTGCTGGGCCGGATCGGGCGTAAGTAGTGATGGAAAAGAACATTGAGGTCAGGGAATGTACCACTCTGGAGGAGTTGTCGGCGTGCGTCGACCTTCAGCGAGAGGTTTTTTCGCTGCCGGAGATCGAGTTGTCGCCGGTGAGGCATTTTGTCGTGACAAAGAACGCGGGCGGATTTGTTCTCGGTGCGTATTCGGACGACGAACTGATCGGATTTGTGCTGAGCGTTCCTGCATTTTTGCGGGAAGAGAAGGCCTTCTACTCGCACATGACGGCGGTGCGGGCAGATTTTCAAAGCCACGGCGTCGGAGCAAAGCTGAAGTGGGAACAGCGCTTAAGGGCACTTGAACTAGGCGTGAAGTATGTCAAATGGACCTTTGAGCCTTGGAAGGCCCGAAACGCCTACTTCAATCTTGAAAAGCTTGGAGCCGAGATGCGTGAATACGCACGAAATTTTTACGGTGTCGATTACACTACCGCAGGCCAAAGCGACGGAAAGATCGGGCTGGCGAGCGACCGCCTCTTTGCCGAATGGGATCTGACCAGCGAGAAGGTCGAAGCACTTGCGGCCGGTGAGAAGTTCAGCGAGACGCGCGAGATCGCCGCAAGGGTCGAGGTGCCGAATGACTGGTTCGCTTTGCTTGCGAAAAGCACTGATGAAGCGCTCGCAGTACAGGCTAAGATCCGGCAGGATTTTGAAGCCTCTTTTGCGGACGGGTTAGTCGCTCGTGGGTTCGAAAGAGATGAGTATCATCCGAGTTATCTGCTCTACGAAAACTTCCAGAACAGCTGACCATGTACATCGATCCTGACATTCGCAGGGCTCACACGCTGCCGTCCGAGTTTTATGTTGGCGAGCAGTATTTTGAATTGTCGAAAGAGCGGATATTTGCCAGGACGTGGCAGTTTGTCGCCGGACCGGAGTTGGAGAAAAGTCTAACTCCGATCGATCTGTTGCCCGGCTTTCTGAACGAACCATTGCTCCTTTCGAAAGGCGACGTTCTGAAGTGCCTTTCAAACGTCTGCACTCATCGCGGAAAGATCTTGATTGAGGAGCCGTGCGATGCAAATCTGATCAGATGCGGTTATCACGGCAGGCGATTTTCGCTGGACGGTAAGTTTTTATCGATGCCGGAGTTCGAAGGAGTTGAGAATTTTCCGAGCGACGCGGACGATCTGAGGAAGGTACCTGCTGCGGTACATAACGGCTTTACTTTTGCCTCGCTAGAGCCCGTCGCTCTATTCGGAGACTTTGTCGAGGGTTGGCCGGTGACAGGCGATGGCCAGGGCCTTGAATTTGCGGGCAAGAGGGAATACGAGGTCAATGCTCACTGGGCCCTGTATTGTGAGAACTATTTGGAAGGATTTCACATTCCTTTCGTCCATCAGTCACTCAACTCGATCGTCGATTACGGATCCTATACGACCGAAACTTTCCGGTATTCCAGCCTGCAGACAGGATATGACGCGAACGGCAAGGTTGCGGCAAAATACCTTTTTATCTTCCCAAATCTGATGTTTAATTTCTATCCCTGGGGAATATCGGTGAATGTGGTTAGGCCGGTCAGTCCCAAGCAAACGGCAGTCGAGTTCCTCACATTTATCGGCGACCGTTCTTTACTTGACTCCGGAGCCGGTGCCGACTTGCATTCCGTCGAGCTCGAAGACGAGGCTGTGGTAGAAAGTGTTCAGAAGGGCATCAGGTCACGATTCTATTCACATGGCCGATTTTCGCCGACGCGTGAGCAGGGAACGCATCATTTTCACCGGTTGATCGCGGAGTTCTTGAAATGAAGTCGACCTTACAACAGGAAGCCGGAGCACTTCGAGCCGAGATCGAGCGGCACAACGAGCTTTATTATCAAAGATCGGAGCCTGAGATCTCCGATCTTGAATTCGACCAGCTTCTCGAGAAACTGAAAGTACTGGAAGCGGAGCACCCCGAGTTGATAACGCCCGATAGCCCGACGCAGCGGGTCGGCGGCAAGGCGGAGTCTTTGCAGCCTTTTACGCACACGGTTCCGCTGATGTCGCTGGACAACTCATACGATCTGAATGAGTTAAAGGCGTTTACTGAGCGTTGTGAGAAGCTGGCCGAGGGCCGAAAATTGGAGTACGTCGCCGAGTTAAAGATAGACGGGCTGAGCGTTTCGCTCCACTATGAGAACGGAATTCTTGTGACCGGGGCGACCCGCGGTGATGGCCAGCGTGGCGACGAGGTGACGCAGAACGTTAAAACGATCAGGACAATTCCGCTCCGCTTGAGAGTAGATGCTCCCACTCACGCAGAGGTTAGGGGAGAAGTATTTCTTTCTCGAAGCCAGTTTGCGCGGATCAACGCTGAGCTGGAAATGCTGGACGAAAAGACCTTCGCAAACCCGCGAAACTGCGCGTCGGGCACGCTGCGAATGCTTGATTCCGCGGTTGTTGCGTCGCGTCGGCTTGATATGTTCCCCTACGACGCCTTCACAGGAAACCAGAAGATGTTCGCAACGCACTGGGAAAATTTCGAGTGGTGCGAAAGGAACGGATTCAACGTCAACTCAAACCGACGCCTGTGTCGAGACTTTGACGAGTTGTCGGTATTTGTCGGCGAAATGGAAGCGGTCCGTGATTCGCTGGATTATGAGATCGACGGCGTTGTGGTCAAGGTGAATTCGACCGCATTGCAGGAGGAATTTGGGTCTACGAGCAAGGCTCCGCGATGGGCGATCGCGTATAAATATCCGGCACGGAAGGCGACGACTAAGTTGCTGGCCATAACTGTCCAGGTCGGCCGGACCGGAGCCCTAACGCCGGTCGCAAATCTTGAGCCGACACTGCTTGCCGGAACGACCGTTGCCCGAGCATCGCTGCACAATGAGGACGAGATCAAGCGTCTCGGTATCCGGATAGGTGACACGGTTGAGATCGAGAAAAGCGGCGAGATCATTCCACAGGTACTCGGCGTTGTCGAATCATTGCGAAACGGGACCGAAGCCGAATATGAATTTCCAACCGTTTGCCCTGTCTGCGGCTTCGACGCTGTACGGCCGGAAGGCGAGGCGGTACGTCGCTGCACCAATAGAGACTGCCCTGCCAAGATCAAGGCCCGGATAGCGTATTTTGTTGCTCGGAAAGCGATGGATATTGAAGGTCTCGGCGATGTACTGATCAATACGCTCGTCGAAAGCGGAAAGGTCCGTGACGTCGCTGACCTTTATATGATCACTAACGCCGACATCGCGAATCTGGAAGGCAAGGGAGAGAAGTCGGCCATCAAGCTGATCGAGCAGATCGAGGAAAGCAAAACGCACGGCCTCCAGCGGCTTCTGTTTGGCATCGATATCAGACACGTCGGCGAACGTAACGCCAAGGTGCTTGCAAAACACTTCCGAAGTATCGATAACCTTGCCGCGGCATCAGAGGCTGAGCTCGTCGCGATCCCCGAGATCGGCCCGATCCTGGCGGCCAGCGTTTACGAATGGTTTCAAGACGAGCGGAATCTTGACCTGATCGCACGCCTTCGTACCGCAGGCGTGCAACTCGAAATGGACGCTTCGTCGACAGCCGCTTTGGATGAGCGCTTCGTCGGCAAAACCTTCGTCCTCACTGGCAAGCTCGAAAACTATACCCGCGACGAAGCCGCCAAACTGATCGAAGACCGCGGCGGGCGTGTTTCGTCATCGGTAAGTAAAAAGACCGATTACGTTGTTGCGGGCGAAGATGCGGGGTCAAAGTTGACGAAGGCGGAGAGCTTAGGAGTTGTTGTGTTGAAAGAATCGTTTTTTAGGGAGATGGTAGATAGCTAAATATGTCCGGCCCCTATTCAATGGTGGAGGTTCTACGTGATTTTGTTGAGCGAGCCGGACGACTCGGAATCGACTATATGGTCACCGGCTCGTTTGCGATGAGCGCCTATGGAGAGATCCGGTATACAAGGGATATCGATATTGTCGTAGAGCTTGCGGAAAAGGATGTTTTGGCGATCGTAGATGTTTTTGGAGACGACTACTATGTGAGCGAAAGTTCGATCCGAAGAGCACTTGATGCGCGGTCGATGTTCAACATGATAAAGCAGCCTTTCGGGGAGAAGATCGACTGTATTGTTAAAAAAAGCACAGAGTTTGCCCGGATAGGTTTTGAGCGACGTCGACTAGTTTCTGTCTCCGATCTCAAGTTTTGGAGCACGACAAAAGAAGACTTAATAGTCGCCAAACTGGAGTGGTCGCGAGATTCTCATTCTGAGCTTCAGATCCGCGATATTGCGAATCTAACCGCAACGGAATATGATTCAGAATATGTTCATGTGTGGATTGGCCGGCTCGGTCTTTCCGACATCTGGAACGAAGCAGAACAATGGAAGACACGCCGAGACACATCCGGGAATTAGTTTATCGAACGCTCATGGCCCGAACGGAGGAGGAGCGAGTTCTGATGTGCGCTCAAATGTTCGAAACCGCGAAAGATCTGGCGAAGATCGGAATGCCGAAGGGACTTTCCGCATTGGAGGAGCAAGCATTTGTCTTCCGGCGGATTCATGGGAGATCTCCCGAAGAACTGATTTGACATTGGTTCTCGATCCTAAACTAGGACTATCTGGTCTCTCTAACGTATGCAACCCTGTCGATGTCAGAAGGATACTAGTCAAAGATGGTTTCGATCTGCCACAAAAGGCCGAGTAAAAACCAGCTCTCCTCAATCAATCAGCGTTTAGGGCACGGCTCGCGTGACCGGGCCGTTCAAAGATCAATCGCTGGTACGAGCAGTCTCTTTGCCACCCACTTTGGAATCGTGCATTTCTACAACTACTCGAGAGAACATGCTGTAAACGACCAGCATGCTTACCAGGAAGCCCACCGCGAAAACTATTAGATCATTCATCCTACTCTCCTCGTTGTCGTTCGGTACAGGCCGAGCGAAAGGATCGAAGGCACCCACAGCCCTACAAAGATGGCCGTGTCACGATTGCCCGGGCCCAGCAGACCAAACCAAATGCTCACCGAAAATAGGAATGAAATAAACGCCGCTACAAGTGTTACTTTGTCTGATTTATCTAACGTCATTGTATAGAACTCCTGAAAAATGTTTATGTTAACGGTTAAAAGTTCGTCGATGGTGTTCTGTTAGATTCATCGGTCTGCGCTTTCCACGAGCGGAATACGAACAGCCGTCATTCAGAATCCAACTCGCCTGAATGATTCTGCGCTCAGGATTGAATATAATTCACCTTGCCAGAAGTATTCGGGACTGAGTACGGAATGAGCGATCCATATTCAATAATAGAGACGCGGCGGGATCTCGTTAGAAGGGCGGACCTGCTTGACCTTGGATGGATGAATGCCGATCAGCGATATTGCTAATCTAACTTCGAATGAATATGATTCGGAATAAGTGCAGGATTGGATAGAACGATTGGATCTTGACCATGACAAACCATAAATTTTTCTCTGCGGATCTTTCAGAGATCGATCCGACCATAAGCAACGCCATCGACGACGAAGTTCGCCGTCAAACTAACGGCCTTGAGCTGATCGCGTCGGAGAATTTCGTGTCCGAAGCGGTGCTTCAGGCTATGGGCACAGCTTTTACCAATAAGTACGCCGAGGGTTATCCGGGCAAGCGTTATTACGGCGGGTGCGAATTTGCGGATGTGGTCGAGCAGGCGGCTATCGACCGGGCTAAGGTGATCTTCGGGGCCGAGCATGCGAATGTGCAGCCTCACTCAGGTGCTCAGGCAAACATGGCGGTGCTAATGACGGCGCTGGATCATGGCGACACCATTTTGGGGATGAATCTATCCCACGGCGGGCATTTGACTCACGGGCATCCGTTGAATTTTTCGGGGATCAATTACAAGGTTGCTGATTACGGCGTCAATAAAGACACCGAACAGATCGATTACGATGAGCTGCAAAGAAAGGCCGAGGAATCGCGGCCAAAGCTGTTGATCTGCGGGGCATCAGCATATCCGCGAACGATCGATTTCGAACGCATCGGCCAGATCGCGCAGAGTGTGGGAGCAAAGGTTATGGCCGACATCGCACACATTGCCGGGCTAGTGGCCGTCGGGCTGCATCCGTCACCCGTGCCGCATTGCGAATTCGTGACCACGACCACCCACAAAACGCTTCGCGGCCCTCGCGGCGGGCTCGCAATGTGCCGTGAAGAGTTTGCGAAAGATCTTGACCGCAGTGTATTTCCCGGCGTGCAAGGCGGGCCGCTTATACATGTGATCGCGGCCAAGGCCGTCTCGTTCAGAGAAGCCCTTCAGGCCGATTTCAAAGCGTATCAGCAGCAGATCATTGATAACGCCAAGGTCCTCGCGGAAACTCTTACAGGTGCGGGCCTACGTCTAGTTTCCGGCGGCACCGATAATCACCTTCTTCTGGTCGATGTGTACATGGATGGCAAAGGTATCACGGGCAAAGTCGCTGAAAAGGCGTTGGACGAGGTCCACATTACGGTGAACAAGAATACCATTCCATTCGATACACAAAAACCGTTTGTTGCGTCCGGCATCCGCCTCGGGACGCCCGCATTGACGACGCGTGGTATGAAGGAAGCCGAAATGAAGCAGATCGGCGCAATGATCGCTTCTATCATCCAGGAACCGGAATCGGAAGCCGTACGGCAACAGGTGCTGGGCGAGGTTGCGGAAATGACCGCAAGATTTCCCATGTATCCGGGCAGGCTAAAGGAAAGATCCGAGGGTGCGGGCCGCTCGACTTAAAGGAAATTATTACTGGGACGACCGAGGGATGGTAGCGATCAAGTCGGCATTCAAGTGCTTTTTGGCGATTGTTCTCGCCCTTGTTTTATCGGCGTCGGCTGTTGCTCAGACGGCCGGTGAGAGCGTACCTAAGGCAAAGTTTCGCAGCGATAACTGTACTTGGTTTCCCGATGGCAATTACGCTGATTGCTGCGTCGCTCATGATAAAGACTATTACTTCGGCGGCTCGATGAAAGAGAGACGGGCATCCGACAAGCGGCTTCGAGATTGTGTTCAGTCGAAAGGCAAGGGATGGAAGCGCAAGTTCCTTGCAAATTGGATGTACCTTGGCGTACGCGTTCTGGGCGTACCATTCCTGCCGACGCCGTTCCGATGGGGTTTTGGAAATAAATGGCCGAAAAAGCGCCCGGTGGTTTCGCCAAATGACGGCCGGATCGACCCGCCAAGTCTTAAGTGAGAGCTATTCGCTCATCAAGTCGCCTTCCGGGAAATACTGCTCCAACGCATCTCTCGCTTCTTCCGATTCATACTCGTAAGCCTTTTGTTCTAAGGCACTTGCACCAATATCGGTGTAAAGCGGATCTTCTAATAGAGGCACGAGCGTTGGCACGGGCAGCATAGAAAGCGTTTCGTAGGCGATAGCTCTGATCTGCGGCATTTCCGTTTGGCGGATGATCTCGGCGATCTCGGCGGCCGAGAACCGTTCGAACAGCCTGTCGGAGAGCTTGTCGAGTTTCTTGTAATCGTGCTTCTTCAGGGCACGTTCGGCGAGCTGTATGAAAACCTCTGCCGAACCGCTTTGAGCCTCAAGCACACGGACACAGGTTTCGGCCAATTCTGTTATTTCGCCCAGTTTTGCAGTATCCGTGCGGGTCGCCGTGGTTCGGGATTGCTCGTCGAGAGCGGTCAAAAGACGGCTAACTTCCCAATCTGCGTGAGCGTCGTATGAGAATTTCTGGGTAGGGCTGGTGGTGCTGGCGTTGCCAGAACGCATAGCTCCGGCAAGTAATTTTTTTGTAATCGGCCGCAAACCGTCCCAAGCACTAACGATCGCGGGTCCTAGATCTTTTATCACCATTTCAACTACTCAAGTTTGCGGTGAAACCGCACGCTTGTCAACCAACTATATTAGATGACAATACCTGCCCGTTATCAAGAAAAAAACTGTTCCGCCCGCCGACGGCTAAGTCTTTCTATGCACTAATACTTCCCGCATTTTCGCTTCTGTCTCGCCTAAGATGGCTTCAGCCTCAGAGGCATCGCTTCCGTCGGGAACGCCGGTCACAAGGGCGTACGGCACGGCGGCAAGGTGGCGAAGTTCCCACGCGGCCATATCGGCATTTGAAGATCTCGAGAACCATAGAGCGTCCAGATCGGATGCAAACACCGCGGCAGTGCCGAATACCATATCGGTGTCGCCGATCTTGCGTCGGGCTGGGTCAGAAAGCAAAACACGGCGTAATTTCCAGCCGTGTTTTGTATACTGAGCAATTATCTGTTCTATCGCGTTGCGATCGATCATTTTTTCTTTGGAAGCGGTTCGACCTGCGGTCCCTCGTACTTAGGAACATTTAGATTGGTGTTTGCGGAGCCGATATTCGTGTTCGCGTTTGCCATCCTATTTACTGGAACTACATTCCCTCGGGCAGTGTTTGCTGCCTCCCGTTCCTTGATCGACATGCTCTTACCGGGCGAGACGAACGTACCGTTAAATTGTTCGCCAAAGGCCAGTTTCCATTTTCCGTCCTCGTTCGCGAAGGCAATGTCTTCCCAAACCTGATCTTTCTCCTTCTGGACCTCGACAGCGGCCCAACAGCTGCCGATGCGTTCATCCCTTATTGCCGGAAGGGACGGAGCGAAAGTCGTGCCGCTGAATCCATTCTGATAGACCTTTTCGACCGGCTGCTTCTGCTGGCCAGCAAGAAAAATAGCAAACTCCTGCGTCTTCGCAGACATTTCTGCTTTGATCTTTTCCGTGTTCTTCTCCTTCACGGCTGCGAAAAGACGCTTGTAGGCTTCGGTCGGCGTGTCGCTGATCGGATCGCAGGTCTTTTCAGCGACAGGTGCCGAGTTGTTTGAATTCGAGGGTGTGCTGCCGCATCCTACAGCCGATATGGCTACGCACACGACGAGCAAATATATAAGATAGCTTTTCATGATCTAATGGGGACGGGCCGTTCTGGTTCGGACTTGTCTCAACAAAGTATAGATACTGGCGAGCGAATTGTAAATTTTTCCGCATTCAAGGGAGAAATCTGGTATTTTGAGTTCCGCGATCATCAATAATGAAAACGTGTCCAACTTGCCAGACCCGATATACTGACGACACGCTGCGGTTCTGTCTACAGGATGGAAGCGTGCTTGAGGGTTTCGCCGCCACCCAAGAGCCGACCGTTTCGTTGGGCGGCCAGGAAATGGAAACGGTGGCGCGACAGGCACCCGAGACGCGACAGTCGGAGGTTACGCAGTTTAGGCCGCCGCAAAGCCAAATCACCCACGTTTCCAAACTGCCCGACCAAGCCTCATCGCCGCCGCAACCATCGGGCGGATCAAAAATGGCGATCGCGGTCGCAGGGACCGCCCTTGGAATGCTGATCATCTTCGGTCTTATCGTCACCGGCCTTTGGCTTTACTTGCAGAACAACGGAGGCGGGTCCGCCGCCAAGAATAACAATGGTCCGGTGCCGACGCCTATGTCCAATCTAAACAGCGTTACGGCAACTCCTGCTCCAACATCCACTCCCGCGACGCCTACGCCAGCTTACGGGAATGAGAACGCGAGGCCGCCCGCGTTGAATACGCCGACACCGCCGATCGATACCGTCACGGCTTCTCGGGAGATCTCTCAGCAGATCAATAATTGGCGGTCGTACGCCGAATCCGGAAATCTCGATTCCCAAATGCAGACCTATGCTTCGACGGTCGACTATTACCGCAAACGCGGGGCGAGCCGGGATTTTGTTCGTGCCGACCGGGCCCGAGCCTATCGATTGTTTAATTCAATGTCGATAAACATTAGTAATATGAGCGTCAGCGTCGGACCTTCTGGCGAGACCGCGACGGCGGTGTTCGATAAGGAATGGGTTTTCGAAGGAGCGCGGCGTTCCACCGGGAAGGTTCGGCAGCAGTTGGAGCTTCGACTTATCAATGGCCGCTGGCTAATAACGGGCGAGCGGGATGTGAAGGTATACTACACAAACTGAAGTCCTCATTATTGTGAAAGCCCTTACTGTTAACGACGGAAAATTATCCCTCGATCAAGTGCCGGTGCCCGAAGCCGGATCAGAAGTTCTCGTCCGCGTCGTTTGCTCGGGCATCTGCAACACCGATCTTGAGATCGTTCGCGGATACGCCGATTTCAGTGGAACGATCGGGCACGAGTTTGTGGGGATCGTCGAAAAGAGCGAAAGTCGCCCTGAGATTGTAGGTAAACGAGTTGTGGGCGAGATAAACGCGGGCTGCGGCCAATGCGAAAAATGCCTCGTGGGCGACTCGCGCCATTGCCCGGGCAGGACCGTTCTGGGGATCGTCGGCCGCGACGGGTGCCACGCCGAAT
>JANNNS010000280.1:0-25296 GCA_031398645.1 Acidobacteriota bacterium | reverse complement strand
GATCCACGGTTGTTTGATGACAAGCTCGCCGACCTCGCCGGGTTTTACCGGCTTGCCGTTTTCATTGAGGATATCGACATCCATTCCTGGACACGGAGCAGGAAACGAGCACGGTTTTTGCGGGAGCAGCGGATTGCCCATCAGGATGCCGCCTGAGATCTCGGTGCCGCCGCTGTAGTTGATAATGGGAAGTTTCGAATTGCCGACCTTTTCAAACAGCCACCACCACGGAGCCGGGTTCCAAGGCTCGCCGGTAGAGGCGAAGATGCGGAGCGAGGAAAGGTCGTGACGTTCAAACGGTGCTTTCCGGCTCCCCTCCTTACGAAGGAGGGGTGTCGCCGCTGCGGCGACGGGGTGGTTCTTTGCTTTCGGTTCCACGGGTGTTGATTCGATGCTCGGCGGGAGAACCACCCCGTCACCCGAATCGGGTGCCACCCCTCCTTTGTAAGGAGGGGAGCCTGAGATGTCCTCGCTCGCCGCCAAGGCTCGGACAAGCGTCGGCGAGATGCCCAGCACTTCGACCTTGTGCTTGGCGCAGAATTCCCACATACGATCCGGCGTGGGATAGTCCGGGGCTCCGTCGTAAATGCAGATCGTCGCACCGTTTATCAATGCCCCATAGATCAGCCACGGCCCCATCATCCAGCCGATGTCCGTGTACCACGAGATCCGCGTGCCCTTGCCAACATCCGTCCCAAACGCCATATCCTGCGCCGCCTTGATCGGAAAACTCGCGTGCGTATGAGCAATACCCTTAGGCTTGCCGGTAGTGCCGGAGGTGTAGAGGATTATAAGCGGGTCTTCGGCGGAGGTCGGATGAACGAGTGTCTGCCGATTTCCCGACTTCAAGAGATACTCGCGTCCTCGATGACAAACGTCGAGATGAAACTCAAGCTCAGTTACTCCGATATCTTGAAAGCCAGATTCTCCAATTCGGAGGTCGAGAAGATCGTTTGCGGTATCAACTACAACAACAGTTTTAACGGAAGGTGATTGTCCTACCGCGTGAGCGGCAATGGCAAGGGCGTCGAAATATTTGCCTCGGCGCGGGAAACCGTCACACGTAATAAGACCCTTCGCTTTCACAGCATTTAAACGGCTTGAAATTGCTTCCACGCCATATCCTGAAAAAATTGGCACCGCAATCGCACCAATACGATTAATTGCGAGTAAGCTGACGACGGTTTCGGGGAGCATAGGAAGATGAATTCCGATTGCATCGCCGTTTCTAAATCCAAAATGTGATAGACCCGCCGCAAACTCCGTGATTCCGCGTTTCAATTTCGAGTATGTGAGGGTTTTGCTTTCGCCATCTTCCCCTTCCCATATAACCGCCGGTTGGTCCCTCATCTCGACCGTCTGCCAACGGTCGAGGCACATTTCGGTGATGTTCAGGCCGGCGGTAGGGAGGGATGAGAGATGAGGGATGAGGGATGATGATGAGGCGTCCTCCGCACTTCTGACGAACCAGTTTGGGAACTCGATGCCTTCGGAAATATTCAACAGCTTGGAGTACGGCGGGTCGAATTTTATATCGAGGAACTTCAGGACCTCTTTGGTAAAATTTTCCACGTCGCGGATCGAGAATTCGTAAAGCTCGTCCCACGTTGAGACGCCGACTTGGCGCATGAATTTTGTTAGCTGGGCACGCTCGATGACGTCGGGAGTGGGTGTCCAGGCAATGGGCTGATCTTCGAGGAGGTTTGTGTCGTGCATAAACAATTGCTTGTCGCCGGGGGATAGAAAGCCGTAAAATAGGAATGGCCCGCCTTTGTGCCCCTCACCGCCTGCATTATATGAAAAAAACCATTCAAGCCGAAGACGCAACTCTTTCTTACTACGCGTTTCTCGACGATACGGACTTTGCGGAGATCGCTGTTCGCGAACGAAATTCGCCCGGGCCAGTGAGCGCGCCCACAAAAACCCGGTTTATCGATAGCCTCGTCACGGCCCTCAAATGGGTATTTCTCTATCTTCCCGGTGCGACGACGATACACCTGATAATGATCGGAATGGCGCTTTTCTTCTTCCACGATGTTAGAGGTTTTGAAATGGTCGCCGGAACCATCGGTGCCGCCCTCGTGGCCGTATTTATGGTCATGCTCGGGATCGGGAAGCTCACTGATCTGAGATACCTGAAAGTGGCAGGCGGTATATTTGCGGTCGGTGGCCTGGCATCGGTTGTTTACGCGATCCTGGCTACGATGATTCCCGGAGACTTCGTCGGATTCTATATAAGATTGACATTACCTCTGACGCTTTTAAGCGGCTACCTCGTAAAATGGCATACGGACCGGCAGGTGGACGCCGAGCAGAACGGGCTGGACCCCCATTAGATCGCGGCTGGCACTTTACCACCCGTTCATTTGTGCTAACCTGTTTACAAAAAATTTAGCTGCACCTAGTAAACGAGTAACAAATGGCTGATAGTCCGATCCCGATCAACCTTCCCAATAATCTTTTCGCCGGTAAAACGGCGGTCGTCACAGGGGCCTCGCGTGGCGTTGGCAGGGCTACCGCTTTGCGTTTGGCCGAAGGCGGGGCGAATGTTGTCGTCAATTACCTAAGCAACGACGGCGAGGCGGCCGAGACGGTGCGGATGTGTGTGGAAAAGGGCGTCGAGGCGATCGCGGTGCAGGGCGACACTTCGGATTTTCTGCATGCCCAGAAGATCGCGAAACAAACACTGGAAAAGTTTGGGCGGATCGACCTGCTCGTGCTCAACGCCGGAATTTGGGAAGGCGCGCCGATCGAGGATATGTCCGAAGAGATTTGGAATAAGGTGCTCAACACAAATCTCAAATCAGCCTGGGCGATGACCAAGGCGTGCGTGCCCGCGATGAAGAAACAACCGTCCGCGGCGATCGTGATGGTTTCCTCGACGGCCGGACAACGTGGCGAGGCGAATTATTCTAACTATGCAGCGTCGAAGGGCGGCCAGATCTCATTTACAAAGGCACTTGCCACCGAGCTTTGTCCCAGAATTCGCGTCAATTGCGTTGCTCCGGGCTGGATAGAGACCGCTATGGTTCGCCCGGTCTTTGAGGACGCCGCATATCATCAGAGCGTGTTAAAAACCATTCCTCTCAACCGGATGGCGATGACGGATGATATCGCCCTTGCCATCTGCTTTTTGCTTTCCGATTGGTCACGTCATATCACCGGCGAAATAATGAACATCAATGGCGGCTCAGTGCTTTGCGGTTAACCAATTTTCACCTCAGGAGAATGAATGAAGATACATTTAGCAATTGTCTTAGTGAGTGGCGTTTTGATTGCAGGATGTTCAGGCGGAGCAAATACATCGCCTAATGTCGCGAATACCGCTGCGAATACGAAGGCGTTGACCAACGCAACTCCGGCAACTGAAAAAAGCAGCGGCGCCGACAAAGACTTTGTCGAATCCGAAACCGGAACAGCAAAAGCTACTCCGGAATCAGGAAAGGCAAACGTAAAGGGAAAGGTTCTGTTCAATGGCGAACCTGTCCCGGATATAGAAGTTAAGGTCTGCCAGAAATTCAGCCGATTCATGGGTCAGTGCAGCGGTGACTCATTCAAGACGAAAACCGACGCATCAGGTGAATATCTGATCGCGAATGTTACTCCCGGCATTTATGAAGGCTTGCTCGTGAAGGTATTCAATACGAACAGTTATGTCTTTGCCGTGCAAGGCCTCGGCGTGTCATCGGCCAAGTATAAATTCGATGCTGACTCGACCTACTTTGCCCCGGACACAAATCTGTTCAAGACAGATTTGAAATTATCAGAGCCGAAATCGAATGCCAGCGTCGCCGGAGCTGATCTGAAGATCAAGTGGGAAGCATATCCGGGAGCGGCATACTACAAACTAAACTTGAATCCGGAAGAGTATGATTCTGATTCGACCATAAGCGGTGAACGTGTGGACGGGACCGAATATGCGGTGACGAAGGCGTTGAAGCCAGGCAAATACAGCATTACGCTCAATGCATTCAACGCAAACGATGTGAAACTCTCCGAGTTGAAGGATCGGATATCATTCACTGTGAAATGATCACTCAAGGTTTTCGCCGACGACATCTATTACTTTTGCTTATAGGAAGCAATTGATTTACCTTTACACCTTAAAGTGAGTGAATCAATTCCCCCAACAGTAATGAAATTTGGCGGCACATCCGTTGGGGATGTTGCCGCTTTCGAGCGCGTCTTTCATATTGTTTCAACGCAGATCGAGCGGCGTCCGGTGCTTGTTGTTTCGGCAATGACAAAAGTCACGGACGCCTTGCTCGCGGCGTTTGAGACGGCGAAAAAAGGCGAGTTTGCCGAGGCGATTTCGTCACTTGAGCCGCACTTTGAGCGTCACGTTCAGGTCACAAAACACTTTATTCCCGACGGCTCGTCGAATCTCTTTGACGCCGAGCTGCAATTCGCACGCGACGAACTTTCCGATCTGCTGATGCGCACGTCGCGTCGGTCGTTGCCGCTGTCGATGCTGAAGGACGCGATCGTTTCCTACGGCGAACAACTTTCGTCGCGGCTCCTGGCCGAGGTGTTGAAGGCGAAGGGCGTGAATGCCAGACAGATGGATTCGCGGCGATTGGTCGTTACAGACGATGAATTTGGTGCGGCCCAGCCGATCTGGGAAGAAACGCGAGATCTGGTGCGACTTGATCTTCAGCCCGCGATAGCCGCCGGCGAAGTGCCTGTGATGGGCGGTTTCATCGCTGCGAACCGTGCCGGCGAAACGACGACGCTTGGCCGCGGCGGTTCGGATTATTCCGCTGCATTGGTCGCGGCCGCTTTGAACGCGAGCGAACTGCAGATCTGGACCGACGTTACGGGCGTGATGACCTGCGACCCGCGCATTTGTGGCGAGGCGCGAACCATTCCCGTTCTGAGCTATGAAGAGGCCGCCGAACTCGCGTACTTCGGTGCCAAGGTCCTTCATCCAAAGACGATCAAACCGGCGGTCGATCATTCCATTCCCGTGCGAGTCTGTAACACGTTCGAGCCTGATCAGATCGGAACGATGGTGATTGCTGAATCCGGCGAATCGCCAAACCGTATTAAATCGATCGCCCACAAAAAGAATATTACGATCTTGCGCATCACCTCCGCCCGAATGCTAGGCAGCTACGGCTTTATGAGCGCGGTTTTTCAGGTTTTTGAGCGATACCGGACGGTGATCGATGTTATTTCGACATCGGAGGTTTCGATCGCGTTAACGCTCGACAACGCGGCTGAGATCGAAAAGATCGTTGCTGACCTTTCCCGGCTTGGCGACGTTGAGGTCGAACCGGGCTATGCCGTAATTTGCGTCGTCGGCGACGGCCTAAGAGCTTCGACAGGATTGGCTTCGAAAATATTTTCCACCATCGACGATGTAAATATCGCTCTGGTCTCACACGGAGCGTCGGCTGTGAATCTGACGTTTGTTGTTAAGGAAGATGTCGCGTCGAACGTCATTAAGAAGCTGCATAGAGATTTCTTTTAGTGGAATATTGGTTTGATATGGATGAAGAAACTGCGAAGGGAATCAAAATGAGAGGTGAGATGGCAATTCGGGAGTTGGTCTCTATTCTGACGCTGATCAAATAAAAGACCGCTGCAGCGACGAAGAATTCGCTCAGATCAATCGCGGGATTGGGCTTTCAATTGCGCTGATCGATACCGAACTCGTCTCGGTTGTTTACCGACAATATCCAGAACTTGACCCGATCAAGAATAGCTGATGAAACTTTTCGAACTCACAAAATCGCTCATGGACATTCCATCGACCTCCGGCGAAGAAGAGGCGGTCGGGTTTTGGCTGCGGGATCATCTGGTATTGCTAGGATGGACGGTCGAGTTGCAGTCGGTTTCTGAGAAGCAGAACAACGTCATTGCGACCTTGAACGACACGCCGCGGGTGTGGCTTTCGACGCACATGGATACGGTGCCTCCGTTCATTGAGCCGACCGAGGATGACGAGAAGATCTATGGGCGCGGTGCGTGTGATGCGAAGGGAATAATCGCGGCGCAGATCACGGCTGCGGAGCAGCTGCGGGCTGCGGGCGTCACGGACATCGGCTTGCTGTACACCGTCGAGGAAGAGCGGGCCTCCACCGGTGCCAAGGTGGCTAATCTGCATCCGCTCGCGGCGAAGTGCGAGTATATGATCAACGGCGAGCCGACGGACAACGATCTTGCCATCGGTTCAAAGGGCTCGTTTCGGCTGAAGATAAAAACGAGCGGCAAGGCTGCGCATTCGGCTTATCCTGAGCAGGGTGATTCGGCGATCGAGACGCTGCTGGATATCCTTAACGATATCCGGCAGACGCGTTTTCAGCATGACGAGTTCTTTGGCGAGACGACCGTGAATATCGGCACGATCGAGGGCGGCCTCGCTCTCAATATCGTCCCGCCAAAGGCCGAAGCGGGCCTGCTCATCCGGCTGACGACGAAACGCGAGCGGATAGAACAAACCCTTGAGGATATCGTTCGGGGACGAGCCGAGATCGAAGTCCTATCGTGCAGCGAACCCGTCCGGATGCTCGAGGTCGACGGTTTTAACCAAAAGGTCGTCCGGTTCACTACCGACATCCCGCACCTGCCAAACTGGGGTCA
The DNA here is from genome assembly GCA_031398645.1 of Acidobacteriota bacterium. Classification (GTDB taxonomy): domain Bacteria; phylum Acidobacteriota; class Blastocatellia; order Pyrinomonadales; family Pyrinomonadaceae; genus OLB17. Next base: position 18,711 of record JANNNS010000280.1, on the reverse strand, counting down.
GCCGCTACTTCTCGGGCCAGGGTCGATACTTGTTGCACATACTAAGGACGAGTTTGTTTTGAAGAAAGATCTGGACGCGGCGGTGAGGCACTATCATGATCTCGTCTTGAGATTGCTCAACCAATAAACGCTTACAGACACAATGAGTGTGCTGGAAAACTCCTACTAGCTACCGATACAGTGGTGCAACAAGTGCCGCCGGAAACGGAATAACGAGCTCCGGGATGCCGCGATCTCGCAATCCTCCGGCAAAGAATAGTATTTGATTTAGGATAAAAAGTTTTCGGCTTGCGTTCGCCAATGGATCGATGCGGCCGTCGCGATTGACGACCGGTTGGTGAAACACCTCGAAGGTGTTGATCACACCCTTGGTCTTGTTTCCGAAAATTCCGTCGATCTTGAGTTCCGGCGTCAGGGCCAGAAGGGGAGTTAACTTCGGGAGGTTTTTTTCGGTTGCCATCCATACAGCCAGCAAATACTGTATCAACAAAACGTCCTCACGTCGGTTCGCACCGTTCGTGCCGACCGGAGCGTCTATATCAAACGCATGGGTCATCGATATTCCTTTTGCTTTTAGCGAAAAACAGCGTGCCATGTTCTCTCCTTAATCTTTTGGTCGTTAGAATTTAGCGTCCGATCACCTTCTGCCGCCCTCCGCTACTCGCGGGAACGGCGGCGTCAGTTTACCTCCCCGATGAAATCGAGATCCACGATCTCGTCATCAGCTACAACGGCGATTATCGGTTGCGAAAAAGTGAAGCCCTTTAGAGACACGCCTAAAACGACCATCTCGCCGGCCATGACTTGATCGAACTGATAGTACCCGAATGGACTTGTTTTGACCGTTCTCATTGAGCCGTCAGCTCGAGAGAGAGTCAGGATCGCGTGAGGAATGCCCTGGCCATTTGCCCTTTTCACCCGCCCATTTATGTTGACCATCGCTGCCGTGGGAACAAGCGCTGAATATTTCCAAAAACCCGACGTTATTACAACGCCTGGTCCGCTGATAGCGGGACCTGCTGCTGATTGTCCAGAGGTCGTTGCCACGGAGCTCGAACCGTTTGAGGCGGACCCACCGCCTCCGGCAATTGTCGCCTGGGTGATCGTAAAGCCGCCGCCCGTCTGTCCGCAGACGCCGACGGACAACAAAGTAGAAAACATCGTCAGAATCAATAGTCTGTTTCGCATATCTCGCTTCTTCCTGTTGCATATCTCTCGGGTGAAACCGAATGCTTACGGACAAGTCACCGCCGTCAAAACCATCGCTCCGGCATTGTTGATCGAAAGCTGTCTGCACGTTGCGCCGCCCGACGACCTCAGAATGATCCCCTGACCTGGAGAGCCGACCAGAATGTCACCACCCGTTACTTTTAACTTGGTCGGTCCGATGATAACCGGCGGCAGACCGCCCCACGATGGCTGAGTGTCGCCAGTGCTGGTGCTGATCTGCGTCCGATTGGAGCCGTCCGCGTTCATTACATATAGACCGCCGTTGCTGCCGCCGCTGGCTAGGGACTGATAGGCGATCTTGCTGCCGTCAGGGCTAAACGTGGGATGGGCATTGTAATCGTGGTCACTGGGCAGACATGTTCGGTTCGATCCGGTATCGTTCATCACACAAATATTGAAGACGGAACTTCCGGGGACGATCTGGGATACAAAAGCAAGTTTGCCATTCGGTCCGAATGAAGGTTCAAAATCCCTTGTCCCATTATCTAAGCAGGTCTCGTTAGTGCCGTTGACATTGATTACACATATTCCCTGAAAAGTAGTTTGATCAGGACGGGTCCGTGACGTCGAAAAAGCGATCTTAGTTCCGTCAGGGCTGAACGTGGGTTCGATATCGCCAGCCTGGTTTGCCGTTAACCGAACTTGGTTCGTTCCGTCGGCGTCCATTACATAAATTTCAGAATTGAAGTCGCGGGTGGAACTAAACGCGATCTTGCCTGTGGAAGAGATCGACGGGTGTTCATCGTTTCCTGCGCTGTTTGTGAGCCGGATGGTGTTTGTGCCGTCAGCGTTCATAATATAGATGCTGCGAAAGGATCCGGTGCGAAAGCCGATGAACGCAATTTTACTAAGGTCCGGGCTGAAGGAAGGCTCTGATCGGTAGAATAGAAACGAACCACCCAAAAGCGTTCGACCCGTTCCGTCCGGGTTTATCGAATAGATCTCCGAACTAGACGTAAAAGCAATTTTTCCCTGCGCTCCGCCGACGACCGGCAGGGCGAACAGAAGGACGGCCACCAATATTGCCGGAGACAACTTGTCGCTTAAAAGCTTTCGAGATCTCATAACCTTCTCCAGTCGCCCGAAATCGCAGGAATTTAAGGACAAACCACTCCTGTCAGTGCGATCGCTCCCGCGTTGTCAATGGTCAGCAGTCTGCAGCTGTTTGCGTCGGGCGATTTGAGGATGATCCCGTTGCCGGGCGAGTCAACCAGGATATTTCCGCCCGTCACCTCTAGCTTTGCCCTGGGCGCATTAGTTCCAATGCCGAAACTGCCGAGAACAAAGCCGTTACCCGTCACCTGGGCCGTGTTTGCCGTTATCGTCCCGCCGATCGTGCCGTTGCCCGCGATGTTGAAATTCGCCGCGGCCTGCGGTGTCGTCTGATTAAGAATGGCATTTACGCTACCCGCACTCGCAGTGGTTTGGATCGTTCCGTCGGGAAACTTAACGCCGCCGGCCGTTGTTTCGATCAAGCCGGCAACCGTTAATTTCGAAGCCGGCGTAGATGTGCCGATACCGACATTTGCGTTGTTTCCCAAGATCAAAGAATTGCTTTGTGAAACCATGGCGTTTGCACCAATTGCAGTTGCATTGATTAGATTTCCGACGGAAGAGGTAGCCGAGGAGCCGAGAAAAGTATTGAAGTCTCCTGAAACATTGTCTTTGCCGGAGAAATGACCGATGGCGACATTATTGTTGCCGCTGGTGTTGTTCAAACCGGAGTTTAAGCCAAGAAATGAGTTGCTCCCGCCCGATGTATTCGAGTTTCCGGCATACCCGCCGATAAAGGAATTGCCGAGGCCGTTGACATTTGCTCTGCCGGCGCCACGCCCGAAAAAGCTGTTGAAGCTACCGGAAGAATTGGTAAATCCGGCATCCTTGCCAACGAACGTATTCTCCGCACCGGTCGAATTGGCAAAGCCTGAATTTGTGCCGACAAAGGTATTGAAGTCAGCCGTTGTGTTATTTAATCCGGCTGAAACACCGACGAAGGTATTATTTGAGCCGCTCGTATTACTTTTTCCGGCGAGTGAGCCGAGGTAAGTGTTTGCGGAGGCGATATTATTGCGTCCGGCATCGCGCCCGAAAAACGAGTTGTCGCTACCCGCCGCATTCAAGGCTCCCGAATTCGTCCCGACGAAAGTGTTGTTCGCTCCCGTAGTATTTCCGTTTCCAGCTGCGTATCCGAAAAACGCATTCTCTTCGCCGCTCGTGTTATTAAATCCGGCGACTGAGCCGAAGAAGGCATTAAAGCTGGCGTTCGACCTGAAACCGGCTCCATCGCCGAACATGGCGTTACCTGAACCGGTTATATTCGAAGCGCCCGCATTTCCTCCGAAGAAGTTGTTGCTTATGCCTATCGTGTTGGATCGGCCGGCACCGCTTCCGAAAAAGGAGTTGTTTACACCGATTGTGTTCTTCTCGCCCGCATTCGCCCCGAAGAAGGAATTACGGCCCGCCGTGTTCTTTTGGCCGGCAAAAACTCCGACAAAAGTATTCTCGCTGCCGGTTTGATTGTCAGTTCCGGCTGCTGCGCCGATAAAGACGTTATCAGCTCCGGTCGTGTTATTGATGCCTGCGTTGATGCCGAAGAATGAATTCCGAGAGCCTGTCGTGTTTCGAAGTCCAGCGCTTTTGCCGAAAAGCGAATTTTCAAAGCCGGTTGTGTTGGCCGCCCCCGAGCCTTGACCGAAAAAGGCATTGTCGTAGCCACTGATGTTTGAAAAACCAGAAGTTGCGCCGAAGAATGAATTGTTATTGCCCGTGACCGGACACGGCAGAGCGGCGCAGCTACCGCGTCCGGCTGAGTGGCCGAAAAATGAATTGCTTTGACCACTGATATTATTGGCTCCGGCGCTTGAGCCGAAAAAGGAATTAGCACTGCCAGTCGTATTTGAGTAGCCCGCGCTATCCCCCGCAAATACATTACTTATGCCGGTCGAATTGGAACGCCCGGCGAAGGCTCCTAGAAAAGTAGTCCAGGTTGAAGAAGTGCTTCCCGAGTCGTAGCCAAGCGAAAGGCTTTGATTTCCGAAATTGGCGGTGAGAATTCGCTGACCGCCGAGATTGTATTGCGTCGTCGCGTTCACGGTGTCGTAAGTGGCGGTTCCGGCAACGCTCAAATTTCCGCCTATCGAGACATTGCCGCCCGCATCCTGCTGCACAAAACCTGCCGAGGTCACGCCGCTTAAAGTGGAAGCGTCGTTAGCTGAAAGACTTCGTATTGCATACGGTGCTGCAAGGATCGGCTGACGCGGGGCGAGGACCGTGAAGGGATCGCCGGCTGCTTGTTTTACTGCGATCTCGACCGATCGACCCGCACCCGGAAAATTTAATGCACCAAAATCGATACTGGCGTTGAAAACACCGTCGGTGACCGAAAGCGTCTGCTCGATGACGACGCCCGGGATCGCGACGCCGGTCTCATCGAAGAGCGAGAATCGGAAGATACGCGGCCCCGAAACCGGGGAGCCAAATTCGACCAGCCTGCCTTGATAAGAGAAGGCAGTGGTCTGTGCCCGAACTGCCCCATTCAAGAGAAGTACGACACAAAGTATTAGGGTAAGCGCCGTGAATTGCTGTGTGAACATAGAATTTCTCCAAAGGGCATAAACTGCTGCGAATACTTTTTTACATGCCGTAGCCGTCACTGCCGTCGACTGTGTATTTGTTAGAACCTGTTAAGTTCAACGCGGTAATTTCAACCGATGAGCGATACCGCGTCCTTCAAGTCCAACGGACAATCAGCGGCCATGCCGATATTGTTGAAATCGTTTCCGCGGACGCTCTTAAAATCGCGATTCAAGAACAAAATGGTGGTGATGCCGGTTCCCCTACCAGCCCTTTCGACTCGGTCTTTGTCGAGCATCAAGGTTCCCTGTGCTGCCAGAGTCGCCTGATAATGTTTGATCGCTCCGAAAGTGATCGGGCCTGCAATGCCATCAACCTTAAAGACCCTGCCAGGTTGGAGTGGGAGCGGCGCGAATGGCGGGTTGAACCGGCTGGTATTATCGAATACCGATTTTATGAAAAACTGCACCAGGAGGACGTCGTCTCTTCTATTTGGCGAACCAGGACCAACCGTAAGATCTACGTTGTAGAAGAACTGATTGCGACCACCCGGCGGAAATAATAAGAGACGAGCCATAATTCTAATTCCTCCAATATTTGCCTAAAAAGACCTAGTGAATAAAGAAGCGTAGGCTACTGCTGCCGAGCAAGAGAAACCTACACTTCTTCTTCAAGACTTATCTGAATCGAGTCGCAGTGGACGTTGAACAGCCTGATCCGATCACAATGCCGCTTGGACTGAATAGTTGAAAGCCCCCCGTTGTTGAACTCTGATCCAGGTATCTTTTGTATTCCAAGGTTTGACTCACCTTGAGCCGTCCGACGGGTGCTCCCGCGGGAGTTAACGGAATGAACGTAAAGTTCATCAAATACCGGTCCTCGCCGAGCCAAGGGGCGGCTTGCCAAATTCCGTGGCCGGGCGTTCGGAAGGGCGTCGCTGGATTGGCACCGTATTCAGACACCGTTCCGCCCTTGTGAAAAGTGACCAAACCGATGAATGCAGGCCCGGCCGCCTCTCCCGTCAGACAGTTGCGAGGGGTGACGGTCGTTTCCCAGACCCCGATCACAGAATTTTGGCTGGAATCGGAAGTCTTTTGAGCGTCTCCTGTCTGTTCTATTTCCTGGCCCATGGTGGATGTCCGGGCTCCTGCGACGAGTAGAATGAGTGTAAGGCACCCAATGGCGATGGTTTTTGCGCTTCTAGTTTTCATATTGTCCTCTTTGTTCTAGTTGAAATTTGTGTCGGGTTGCTTAGCGAACAAGCATTTCTTTTCTCCGATCGTTTTGTTCTGGAATATAACGCGACGGGATTTGAAAAAGCGGCTCAAAATAATTTGCAGATAAGCTTCGGTACAGGATGCAGGCGGAAAAGATTGACTGCGGAAGGCCCGGGAGCGTATTATCAGGTCAATCTACATGAGTGCCGAGGGTGATAAAACGCAGGAGATCTCACAGATTCTCCTTGAATGGGGCAAGGGAGGGAAGGAGGCTTCGGACAAGTTGATGCCACTCGTTTACGATGAACTCCGGCGACAGGCCGCGCGGTATCTTCGTCGAGAACGGCCTGGACATACCCTTCAGACGACTGCTCTGATACACGAGACGTACCTCAAGCTGATCGATCAGAAGAATGTCGATTGGCAAAATAGAGCACATTTCTATGGTATCGCCGCCCAGGCGATGAAGCGCATTCTTATTGACCACGCCAAGGCCAGGCATCGCGAAAAGCGCGGCGGAGCCGCGGAAAATTTGCCGCTCGACGAGGCTCGTTTCGTTGTTTCCGATGAAACTAACGTAGATATTGTCGCGTTGGACCAGGCTTTAACGAGGCTCGCCGCATTTGATCCGCGGCAGGCGAGCATTGTAGACCTAAAGTTCTTTGCCGGCTTGTCGATCGACGACATTGCCGAAACCTTGGAAGTTTCTCCCGCGACCGTAAAACGCGAATGGAATTCGGCAAAGGCCTGGCTGTTTAGTGAGATAAACGGGTAATGGACGCCGAACGTTGGCAAAAGATAAAAGCTGTATTTGATTCGGCAATGGAGGTCGATCCGGCGAAGCGCTCGGACTTGATTTCTCAAGCGTGCGCTGATGACCCGGGCCTGTTGACCGAGGTGGGCAAGCTGATGGCTTCATTCGAGAAGGCCGGCAACTTTATCGAAGAATCCGCAGCCGCCCAGGTGGCCAGCCTTATCATCGGCTCAAAAGGCGCGTTGACCCCTGGCCAGAAGTTTGGTCACTACGAAATTATCAGCCAGATCGGCGTCGGTGGAATGGGTGAGGTTTATCTTGCGAAAGATGGCAACCTAGAACGCCGAGTCGCTATCAAGATCCTAAACGAAGAATTTAGCCGAAACGAATCGAACGTACAGCGGTTCATTCAGGAGGCAAAGGCTGCATCCTCGCTCAATCATCCCAATATCCTGGTTATTCACGAGATCGCTGTAAGCGACGGCGCAAACTACATCGTCAGCGAGTACATCGAGGGGCAAACGCTCCGCGAGGTAATCGGCGAAGAAAACTTGAAGCCGTCCGAAATGCTGGACATCGCGATCCAAGTCGCTGGTGCGTTAGCTGCCGCCCATGGCGCCAACATAGTTCACCGCGACATCAAGCCCGAGAATATTGTGGTCCGCCCGGACGGTTATGTGAAGATCCTGGACTTTGGGCTTGCCAAGCTTGTTCAGCCAAAGACTCCGCTAGTCGGCGGCGACGATCCGACCGCGAAGCAGAATAAAACGGCCCAAGGCATCGTGATGGGAACGGTCAACTACATGTCGCCCGAACAGGCAAAGGCTGAAAAGGTGGACCAGCGGACCGACATCTTCAGTCTCGGCGTCGTGATCTATGAGATGGTCGCCGGAAGAACTCCGTTTCAGGGCAACTCAATGTCTGAGACGTTCGCGAATCTTATTAACACGGAGCCGCAGCCACTATCGCGCTATGCCTCGAATGTTCCGGACGAATTGCAGCGGATCGTCTCGAAGACACTGATAAAGAACCGAAAGGATCGCTATCAGACTATTCAGGAACTTCACTCAGACCTGAAAATTCTGCGCGAGAATCTCGAGTTCGATCAACGGATGGGACGAGCCCGATCGCTGGAAGACGGTAGCTCATCCGGGTTCCTAAGCGAGAGGCCTGATGGCCAGGCTATAAGGACTGGTGAAAACATAGCGAACCCGACCGGCCGGATCACTCAAGGCAGGCCGTGGGCTGCTCTGGCCTTAGGCCTGGCACTTTTCCTAACTATTTTCGGAGCCGGCTACTATTTTTTCGTTAGCAAAGCGTCGCCTACTAGAAGATCGCTTGCGGTCTTGCCGTTCGTCAATGCGAGCCGGGATCCGAACGCCGAGTATCTGAGCAATGGCCTGACGGAAAGCGTGGTCAACAATTTATCGCAGCTTTCAGGGCTTAAGGTAATGTCACGAAATTCCGCGTTTCGTTTTCGTGATGATCAGACGAACACGCGAAACATTGCCTCGCAGCTCGGTGTGGAAACCCTTGTGACCGGAGACGTACAACAGTTGGGTGACAAGTTCATCATAAATGTGAGACTTATTGACGGCAGGGACGACTCCCAGATATGGGGCAATCAATACGTCAGGACGTCAGGCGACATGATCGCCGCCCAAAACGAGATCGCGCGGGCGGTTGCACAAAATCTTCAACTAAAGTTGAGCCCCTCAGATACGCAGCTATTGAACAAGGTATATACGGAAAATGCCGAAGCATGGCAGCTATACCAACGAGGCCGTCTCAGCGTGTTCAAATTAACCGCACCGGAGGTGCAGAAAGGGATCGAATATTTTAGACAGGCCATTGAGATCGATCCAACGTACGCCCTTGCCTACGTTGGGCTTTCGGAAGCCTATCGATCAGAGGCTCTCGCGGGAGAACGAGATCCGGAAGAATGTTTCCCGAAAGCGAAGGTCGCTGCTCAAAAGGCGATCGACATAGACGGCGGTTTGGCCGAAGCGCACGGTTCTTTAGCGGTTAGTAGCTTTTGGTACGACTGGGACTGGGCGGTGTCGGAGGAGCAAAACAAGCGAGCACTCGAACTGAATCCCAACAGTGCTCCTACGCACCTTTTTTACGCCCACCTACTTTCAAACACAGGCCGCCACTCTGAAGCTCTGGCCGCAATAAAGCGAGCGAGGGAACTTGACCCGTTATCTCCGTTTGCCAATGCATTGGAGGGCCAACTATTGCTTCATGCGGGCAAGCCGGATGAGGCCTTAGACCGACTGAAGAAAACATTCGAGCTCGATGAGAATTTTTATTTTCCACATATGTTCGCGGCGAGCGTCTACATCGAAAAGGGCCTGTTCGAACAGGCAATTAGCGAAGCGAGACTGGCATCAAAGCTCGCTCCGAATCAGACAATGTCTGACGTTTATCTTGCCTACGCCTTGGCGAAATTTGGCAGACGAGAAGAATCTCTCGCGATACTGGACAAACTGACCGAACGTGCCAAAACACGGTTCGTACCGCCTGCCCACTTTGCCATGCTCTATAATGGACTTGGTGAGACCGACAAAGCATTTGAGTGGCTCGAAAAGGGTTTCAAGGCTCGCGATGCAAAAATGACGTTCTTAAAGGTAGAGCCAAAATGGAACAATTTGCGTTCAGACCCTCGTTTTGTCGATCTGATGAAACGAATGAATCTATAAATTAAACATGAAAATTGCACTGATCGGCTACGGAGCGATGGGGAAGTTGATCCAAACCCTCGCTGTAGGGAAAGGGCACGAGATAGCCGTGATCATCGACGAAAGCGATGCGAATCTGTTTCCCGGTGAGGTGGCCGAGAAGCTGAAAGGCTGCGATGTTGCGATAGACTTTACGACCGGGATGGCTGTGCCGCGAAATGTTGAAGCGTGTGTAAAGGCCGGCATTCCGGTGGTAGTTGGAACGACCGGCTGGCACGAGGAGCGCGTCTTGATCGAGAAGATCGTAAAAGAGGGCAACGGTGCGATGGTCTTTGGCGCGAATTTTTCGATCGGCGTCAATCTGTTCTACAAACTCGCGGAATACGCGGCCAAGCTTTTTGCAAAGTTTCCCGAGTACGAGATCTTTATAGAGGAGCAGCACCATTCGCGGAAGAAAGACGCTCCGAGTGGTACTGCACTGAAAATAAAGGAGGTCGTTTCAAAACACGCCGAAACCGGTGAAATAGCGGTCACGCGGGCAGGGCACATCCCCGGCACTCATCGGGTCGGATTTGACGGCCCCGCTGACCACATACTGCTTGCCCACGCTGCCCGGTCGCGGGAAGGCTTTGCTCTCGGGGCGATCATTGCTGCCGAGTGGATCGTGGGAAAGAAAGGATCTTACGAGTTTACCGAGGTGATCGGTGACGTAGGGGAGGAGCGGTAGCGACTGGAGTCTTCTAAGTTCGAGCTTTGTCGTATGCGACCTCGTATAAAGATATGCTGCATCGCCAACGAGCGAGAGGCTTTGGACGCTATCTCATTTGGTGCAGCGGCAATCGGGCTGGTCGGTGCGATGCCGTCCGGGCCGGGGCCGATAGCGGATGAGGAAATTGAGAGGATCGCGCGATCCGTGCCGCCGCCCGTGGCTACGTTTTTGCTGACCAGTGAGCAGACGCCGCAGGGAATAATTGAGCATCACTTGCGCACGCGCACGAACACGATCCAGATCGTGGATGAGCTAACCGGCCGTGCCTATCATGAGATCAGGGCAGCCATGCCCAATATAAAACTTGTGCAGGTGATCCATGTCGTCGATGAAGGTTCCGTCGATGAAGCATGCGAGATTGCCGAACAGGTTGATGCAATACTACTCGATAGCGGAAATCCGAAACTTGCCGTAAAGGAACTGGGCGGTACCGGCCGTAAGCATGACTGGCGGCTCAGTAGGAAGATCGTCGAAACTTGCGGTAAGCCGGTGTTTCTCGCCGGCGGATTGAATCCCGATAATGTGCGGGGAGCTATCGAGACAGTTCAGCCTTTTGGCTTGGACCTTTGTTCGGGTGTTAGAACCGATGGGAAACTCGATCTAACTAAGCTAGAAGCATTTTTCAACGCAACGAATCGATGAACTCCGATGGATCATGCCATCCGGTGCGTTCGACGGCATAGCCGTTGCCCACCGCGTCCCAGTCACGCGAGGTTTGGTCTCGGATCTCGAAATGTAAATGGCAAAGATACTTGCCGTTCGCATTGCCAACCTTTCCGATCTGCTCACGCTTTTTTACCTCGCCGCTTTTCTGCGTGATCTCCAAAAGGTGCCCGTAAAGAGATTGGACCTTGGTCCCGTCGGGAAGTGTATGCGTGATGATAACAACGTTGCCCCAACCTGTTCCCGCATCACCGGCATAAGTGATCGTGCCGTTTGCCGTTGAGTATACAGCTTCTCGGCAATCGGTGTTTCCGCCGGTGTTTTTATTCCAGTCTTCACCGAGATGGTTCTCTTGACCAAAATCCAACGCGTTGTACCACTCATCTGAATCCTTCTCTTGAGTCACGGAATCCGAGGTGCCGATAGGATAGGCGAACGAATTCGCGATCGGAGTTTGCCGTTCTGTCACGGCCGGTGCAACAGGTGCCGGCGGCTCTTTATCGCATCCGGCGAAGAGCACTAAAGCGACAGCGGAGGCGAGACATGTTCGCAAGAAGGTCATTAATTCACTATTCAAATGATATACTCATGGAGGCAAAATTGATCGTCATCTTATCGTGCTGCTCGATCAGATCGCGGCCAAGGTTTCCGTAGAAGTAGCGGCTGTTGAGTGTCGTCTGCTCGGTAAGGACCTCGATCGACTTGAACATCGGTTTCTTGCCGGCAAATTCCATCACGACGTTCTCCAGCTTATATGCACTAACTTTCTTCGATCCGCCTGCACCGGAAACAGTAGCCCAAAAAGACTTCCCGACAGCCGTTATGTTGGACTGAAATTCATTGAAAAAGGGCGGATAGAGCGACGACGTTCGAGCACCCGTGTCGAACGCGAAAGTGAGCCTCCGGCCTTCGTAGATGCCTGAGATCAATGGCGTCAGGCCGTCGAGGCACAGGTTTCCGTGTCGGATCACGCCCGGTTTTGCGGGGATCTGAAGTTCCTTGCTCCGCGTGAGGCTGATCTCACCAAGGGCTTCGATCGCGGGGAAGCCGAGGATGCCAGTTATCTGATATTTGATCGGTTCGATATAAAGGGCCTCGTCAGGGAAGACGATAAACACGACGTTGCGCAAATGGACGTTTCCGATGTTCACGTGCTTGGCTACGCCGATACGTGCCTTGATCAGACGTCCGGTGATGCTCCCCACGTCGAAGCTTGTGTCGATTATCTGCAATCCGAGTTTCTGAGCATGGGACTCGATGATCGTGGAAAGGTTGGCTCCTGTATCGAAGATGAACGACTCCTTGTGTCCGTTCACCTCTACCGGGATCATCAGCCCGACGCGTTCCTGAGTACCTTGGATAGCTGATGCTCCGTCGATCCTAATGGTCTGCGGGGCGACCTTCGCCAACCCCTTCCAGAGGCCCAGAACATTCTGATAGCTCGAGCGTTCCTGTTCAGGCAGATCGCCGGCGAACTGTGTCAAAAGCCGTTCATAGGTATTCGCTGCCTTTGCGTATTGATACGTCTTTACATAATTATCCGCCAAAAGCGTGTAGGCTGCGCGAAGGTTGGTCGGGTCTTTGGCGGATGCGGTCGTCGCGAGATATTTGTTGATCAGGATGATCGATCTTTCCGGCCGGTTGAATTTATTCTCAACAACAGCCCGGTAAAAAATATGCCGCTCGGAACTGCCGCTCTTTTGCTCGGCGAGTTTGTCCCTCAGATCGAAGTACTGCCGCTTCTCGTAAAGCTCTTGCAGCACATCGGAAGGCTTTGCTGCAACAATGCCACAGAGGGCTAACACGCACAACAGAAAGAGTTTGTAGCTTGTGATCCGCATTTTCCGACAGCCTCCTTTTTTTCACGGGTCAAGAATGGATCGGCCCGTGACGAACGTTAACGCGAAACTATTGACGCAAAGATATCGCCTTTTGTTTCGAAAAGAAGCGGATCGAGGTTACAATAAGAGAAATTTGTAGGTGAGTTTTGCCAAGGTTATGACAACGAAGATCGATTGGATGCGGGGTTGTGCCACCGCGCTTATTACGCCGTTTCGAAAAGATGGGTCGATCGACGATGCTTGTTTCGCATCGCTTGTTGAGCGACAGGTAAGCAATGGCGTAAAGATCCTCGTTCCGTGCGGGACCACCGGCGAGAGTGCGACGATGTCGGAGGGTGAGCGCCTGCACGTTATTCGGATGACGGTCGAGGCGGCAAAGCGACTGAAAGCCCGCGTGATCGCCGGAACCGGAAGCAACAACACGGCAGCAACCATCGACCTTACGCGTAAGGCACGCGAAGCAGGAGCGGACGGGGCGTTGATAGTTGCGCCCTTTTATAACAAACCCACGCAGGAAGGGATGTTCGCCCATTTTTCGGAGATAGCGAAGTCGGTCAAGGGCTTTCCGGTAATGCTTTACAATGTCCCTTCTCGTACGGCTTCAAATATTTCCGCCGAAACTACGCTGCGGCTCGCGAATGCTCACGAAAATATTGTCGCAACGAAGGAGGCTTCGGGAAACTATTCGCAGGTGATGGAAATTCTCAACAAGCGTCCAAAGAATTTCAGGGTTTTCGCGGGCGACGATGCTTCCGCCCTGCCGCTTATCGCCCTGGGAGCCGACGGGCTCGTATCGGTATGCTCGAACGAGATCCCGAAGCAGACGGCAAAAATGGTTGAACACTCGCTAGCGGGCTCCTTTCATTTTGCACGCAAGATCCACTACAAAATGCTGCCGCTGATCGAGGCAAACTTTATAGAATCCTCGCCCGCACCATGTAAATTTGTGATGAAAGAGATCGGCCTTTGTGAAGAGAACCTCAGGCTGCCGCTGGTACCAGTCGTGGCGGAAACGCGTTCTAAGCTGAAGGCTATCATCAGTGAACTAGGGTTAAAGTGAGTAATGTTCGGTCCGCCCCCAGTCTAAAGAAAATTATGAGATCGCTCTGCTTCAAGAAATGTCTTACCTCGATCGTCGTTGTCGCATTTGCTTTGCCGATTTTTGGCCAATCGACGCCTTTTTTGACCGACGATCAGATCCGAATGCTCAGAAATGAGATCTCGGGTGATCGTTCGTACGAGCACATCCGCGTTCTCACCCAGTGGCACCGCGACTCGGGAATGGAAGGGTATTTTAAGGCGATGGATTATGTCGTCGACGCTGCGAAGACGAACGGCATGCAGGACGTTTCGATCATCAAGCAGCCGCTCGAGGGCAATTACACGGCGCGATCGGCCGAGCTTTGGATGGTCGAGCCGGTCGAGATGAAGCTTGCGGATATCGGCGATCACGCTCTTTACCTCGCTGATGGAAGCCGGGATGCTGATGTGACCGCGGAATTGGTGTGGGGCGGGGATGGGTCGGCCGCTGCGTTGGCGAATCTCGACGTGAAGGGCAAGATCGTTCTCGTGAGCGCAGGCCCTGGGCCCGCAATGACAAATGCAGTTTATGCAAAAGGTGCCGTCGGTGTCGTCTCGTATTCTTCGTCGGAATCCAAGAGCGGGATGGACTTTCCCGATCAGCTGCCGTGGACGCGAATAGGCGATCCGCCGGCGGGCCACAAGGGATCATTTGCTTTCAGCCTTAGTCCGCGAAAAGGTGACACGCTTCGCCGCATTCTTGAGACAAAAGGGGATCAGGACCTGTTTGCGACCGGTAAACGCGGCCCTGGCGGCCGGATCGTCTTGAAGGCCAAGGTCGATACAGACGTCGGCAACGAGAACAAGCGAACGGGAACCGGAATGGTCGAGGCATGGATCCGCGGGACAAAGTATAAGGATCAACAGATCGTGGTCACGGCCCATTTGCAGGAAGAGCAAGGTTCCGCGAATGATGATGGAAGCGGTTCCGGTAACCTCCTCGAACTGGGCCGCGTTTTCTCTAAACTGATCAAGGAAGGCAAACTCCCGCCGCCGCTTCGGGACATCCGTTTTTGGTGGAGCGACGAAATATACTCGGAGTATCAATACTTCCGGTCGAATCCAGGTTCGGAGAAAAGAATACTCGCGAACTTGCATCAGGATATGACCGGTGCAAAGCAATCGATGGGCAGCCGGGTACAGCATCTGATCTTTAACCCGCACTCGCGAACGTCTTACCTCGACGCGCTTTTTGAAAGCGTTGGAAACTTTGTGATCCTGACGAACAACGCCTACATCCAGGCTGGCCGTGGCGGCGGTTATCCGCGACCGTTCTCGCAGCCGATACTCTCGACGCGCGGATCACGCGAGGCATTCAATGCCCGATTCGTCCCATATTTTGGGTCGTCGGACAATCTCGTTTTTGTCGAAGGGATAATTGGCGTTCCGTCTGTCGCTCTCATCAATTGGGACGATGCGTACATTCATTCATCCGACGACGACCTCGGCAACATCGACCAAACGCAGCTGCAGAGAAATAATTTTATTGTCGGAGCAATGGCTCTCTACCTGGCTTATGCGGAGGCGAAGGATATTCCGGTGCTTGCTGCGGAAACGCACGCTCAGGGCGGGCGGCGGATGGCGAACGATATGCATGCCGCATTGCAAGTCTTGAACGCGGGCGATAACTGGGCCGACGCTCACCTGATGATCGAGCAGGGAAGCCTGCGTGAACGCCGCGCGTTGAACTCTATGCGGGTCGTGGCGGGAAATGACGCTGCCGCGAACAAAACCATCGATACTTTTCTTGCGTCAGTCGATACCCGCGAAAAGCAGCTTCTCGGCGAACTCTCTTCCTTCTACGTAAATAAGTATGGAAATCTTCCGCTGTTGAGGATGTCGGCCGGTGAAACTGCGGCTTCGAAGAAGGTGCCGTCGAACATCGAATCGATGGATGAATATTTTACAAAACGCCGCAATGTTCCAACCGGGCTTCATTCGCTCATGCGGGGCGAAACGATGAGTTTTGTTGACGGGAAGCGAAGCTACTTCGACATCTACAAGGCAGTGAAAGCTGAATCGCTTGCCGCTGGAAAGTTCTTTTACGGTACCGTTACGCTGGAGGACATCGTAAAAGTGTTGGATGCCAATGTGGCATCAGGAGCCCTCAGGCTGGGTCAATGAGTTTGACCAATAACGAACATGGGAAGTAAAGCAGACAGGCTGGTTGAGGTTGGACAACCAGCTCCTGATTTCGAATTGACCGCAAATACCGGAGAGACCTGGCGGCTTTCCGATCATCGCCGAAGTGTCGTCGCACTGCTTTTTTATCCGGGCGATGAGACGCTTGTCTGCACAAAGCAGCTCTGTTCTGTCCGCGAGCACTGGGAAGATTATTTGCAGACAAAAGCGGTGATCATTGGCGTTTCACCGGGATCGCCCGAAGAGCATAGTGCGTTTTCTGAGCATCACCAGTTGCCGATTCAGCTTCTGGCCGATGAAGACCGCAGCGTAACCGAGCTTTATGGTTCACATTGGCTGTTTCCAACATTTTTTATGCGGTCGATAGTAATAGTGGATGCAAAAGGAATTGTCCGCACAAGACGCTCAATGCTGAGAGCGTTCAGGCCCACCGACAGATCGGTGCTGACCGCGATATATTCCGCCCGCGGCGATGCACTTCAAGACCGGTACAAAAAGCTCACGCAGCAAAACTGAAATTTGGAATCAAACAATGAACCTTGAGCAAAAGATCAGCGAACTGGCCGCCAAGCTAGAGTTTGGCGACGATGACCGCGCCGTTTACGAAGAATTCAAGACCGCACTTCGGCGGGGCGAGATTCGTTCGGCGAAGAAAGATGCGGACGGAAATTGGCACGCGAATACGTGGGTGAAGCAGGGAATTTTGCTCGGTTTTCGGATGGGCAAGATGGTCGAGATGTCGATGCCGACCGAGACGCTACAGTTCTTTGATAAGGACACTTTTCCGTTGAGGCCAATGACGCTTGCAGACGGCGTTAGGATAGTGATGGGCGGTTCGGCCATACGCGACGGCTCATATGTCGCCCCAAGCGTCGTTGTCGTGCCGCCGGCGTATATCAATGTCGGGGCTTACGTCGATGAGGGTACGATGGTCGATTCGCATGCGCTTGTGGGAAGCTGTGCCCAGATCGGCAAACGCGTTCATCTTTCGGCAGCGGCTCAGATAGGCGGCGTGCTAGAACCCGCCGGTGCATTGCCGGTGATAATTGAGGATGATGTGCTGGTGGGCGGGAATACGGGCGTTTACGAAGGCACCATTGTCAGAGAAAAAGCCGTGCTTGCTTCGGGCGTTATTCTTACCCGCTCGACGCCGCTCTTTGATCTCCCAAACCAGCGGATCATAAAATCCGATGGTGATAACCCCTTAGAAGTCCCGGCCGGAGCAGTCGTCGTCCAAGGCTCCCGCGCCATCGCCTCCGGCTTCGGCCATGAAAACGGCCTCTCGATCTACTGCCCGATCATCGTCAAATACCGTGACGAGAAGACGGATGCGTCAACAAAGCTTGAGGATTACTTGCGTTAACTGAAGTTCTTGAGATAATTCTCAGCCGTATTCATCAACTTTTCGCGCCTACCGGCGTCCATTTTTGCGAGCATCTTCGGCATCATCGAAAGTCGTGGATTGTTGAGGAAGAACCTCTCGTGTTTGGCGATGAAGCGCCAGTAGAGGGCGTCCCATATGTTGCACCACTCGCCGGTGGGAAAGTCGGACATTTTTCGGATGTAGTTTGAGCCTGAAATGTAGGGTTTAGTCGTGATCGTACCGCCGTCGGACTGGAGGCTCATGCCGTAAACGTTCGGGACCATCACCCAGTCGTAGGCATCGATATACATTTCCATGAACCAGCGATATGCATCATCGGGATCGATCTCGGTCAGGACCATGAAGTTACCGATAATCATCAGGCGCTCGATGTGATGCGAATAGGCGTTGTTGAGCACCTTTCCGATCACGTTATCGACGGGTTCTATTCCTGTCGTCGCCGTCCAGAAACTTTTGGGAAGTTTACGCTTATGCTGCCAAAAGTTGGAGGTTCGCTGCCTGCCTCCGATCGCGACATAGACGCCGCGCATGAATTCACGCCATCCGATGACCTGTCGGACGAAACCTTCAAGGGAGTTCAATGGGACATCGTTCTTTTTTGCAAAGGCGAGCGTTTTGTCGATGACTTGTGTCGGTGTGAGAAGGCCAATGTTTAACATCGGCGTCAGTACGCTGTGGAAGACGAAAGATTCCTCCTTTGCGATGGCATCCTCGTAGGCACCGAAATTCGCAAGCCTGGTCTTTAAGAACTCATCCAACCATAGTTCTGCCTCCGTGAAATTTGTTGGATAAGCGAAGTCGTGGGCGTCGCCGTAATTTTCGCCAAAATGTTTCTCAACGTACTCAATTGCTTCGTCTACGAAGGTATTTCGCAACGGATGTGTGATCTTCGGAAGACGCAAGTTTTTCGGAAGTTTCTTCCTGTTTTCGGTGTCGAAGCTGAACTTGCCGCCCACCGGCCTTCCGTCCGGCTCCATCAAGATTCGACGACGCTCACGCTCACGGCTGTAGAAGTGGGCCATGGAGAACGATCTGCGTCTGACGAAATAGTCGTCGATCTCTTGCGAAGAGTTGATGAACATAGGCGAATCAAGACGCCTGTATTCGATGTTAGGTTTTTTCAATCCCGAGATCAGTCGTGTCTCCAGCCAATCGTCAACTGGGTCGGCGTATATCACATCACTGACCTTATCGCGGCTCAGTATCTCGCCGAGATACTGCGTTTCACTGATCTCGGCGGACTCAACATGACGGACGTCGACCTTTCTCCCCTTCAAGAAGCTCTCATAAAACTTCATCGACGCCCTGTGAAGAACCAGCTTTTGCTTGTGAAACGCGAACTGGGTGAACAGAAGCGGCTCTTCGATCAAATAGACG
>JANNNS010000216.1:0-3866 GCA_031398645.1 Acidobacteriota bacterium | reverse complement strand
CGTCGTTATAATCCCGCGCAATGATATTGCCCTGTTTATCTCGGGTCTCAATTGCGAGACGACTCGGTTTATGGCCGAGAAACACGTGACAGACCTCCTCCATCAGAGTTGCGCAATGCCGGTTTCGGCCGTGTGTCGGGTTAAGGACAATTAGCTTTCTGCCATCCGGCAATACGTGCGAAGCGGCCCCGCCTGACCAACTGTCCCTTCCGTTGCCGAGCAGGTGCTTCCTCGTTTCGTCGCTCAACTGATGAATATCTTCAAAAGACGCGACCAAAAGCTTTGCGTAATAGGCTAGTTCAAACGGATCTAACCGCTGATCGTCACTGCGTAGGCCCGCGAACTCGCGTAATCCTTGTGCCCGGATCTCATGATGGCGGCCTTTTTGGGTTGGCGGCAGATCAGACGTATCCATAAAACAATGCACCTGCAAACAGAGCAGGTGCCTTGAAGAACCAGACAAGTTCAGCCGAACCTAAACCTCTTTATACTCCGAGTCGACGTCTTCGCTGGACAACGCGACACGATAGCCCTTTGACTGGACCTGCTTTGTTATCAACAGATCGTCCTTGGTCTTAAGTAGGTCGGCTCGGTTGTAGACCGAAAGTTCAAAGTTATACCCATGCGTGATCGCGTCTTTCGGGCAGGCCTCGACGCAATAACCGCAGAAGATACAACGTCCGTAATCGATGTTATAAACCTTTGCGTAGCGCTCGTCCTTGCCGATCCGCTGCTCATATGGACGCGGGTCAGTCTCGGCCTCAATGTATATGCAGTCCGACGGGCAAGCAGCAGCACAGAGGTAGCACGCCACGCACTTTTCCTTACCCGCCTCGTCCACATGCAGCAAATGCTGCCCGCGGTACCGAGGCTGCACCGTGATGGGCACATCTGGATACTGGACCGTCCACTTCTCCCTTGGGATCTCGGACAAGGTCCGCTTCATCCCCTTGATGACCGCAACGGTCGATTGAAGAACTTCTGAGATTAATGACATTCTCGTTTACTAAGCTGCAAGAGATGCAAACTAGCCAGCGCCTTGCATGATCATCTGCATTCCGCCAAGGAAGAACACAAAGATCAAATAGGCGATTCCCGCCAGAAGGCCTAGAACACCGGTGATGATACCGCCAAGCGCGAGGCCGGCGCCGCCAAAGTTTGCCGGATCGTTCGCCGCTTTTCCCTTTGCCATAAAGCCGAGAACGATTCCGACCAGACTGGGCAAAAGAGTGCCGCAGCAAAGGGTCAACCCAAGAATGCCGGCAACAAGCGAAATAATGGCCAAAGTTTTGTTCTGTCCGGCTGCTGCCGGCATTGGTGCATTTTGCATAGGTTCGTTAGGCTCCAAAGATTGAATTTGTGAACTGGAAGCTGCTCCGATAGGTGCAGGCGGTTCGAACGCTGGTGTCGATGCCATCGGGCTGAACGGCTCGGGTTCAGGTTCGGACGGCAGCGATGAAAAATTAGGCGTTGCCGGCGCTTCATATGTCGAGGGTTTAGGATTCTCGAACGGCGAAGGGATCGGCGGAGTCGTCTTGTTAAAGGGCGATTCCTGCGTCGGATTCGCTATCGGCTCATTGTCCGAAGGTGAGAAAGGCGAAGGAGGAGGCGAGGCCGGTGCCGCAGAGCCAAACGACGGAGCACTCAGGCTAGGTTCCGAGAACTTAGGCGGCTCAGGAGCGAGCGGCGGAAGTTCCATTACCGGCTCATCGGCTTCCATTTCCTTGCGGATCTCTTCCTCTGAAGCGAACATCGTCTTCTTCGGATCGGCCTCAGGCGGAAGTTGAAGCACTTCATCTTCCTGCTTTGGCGGATCGCCGGCACCTGGCGACATCGCCGCAGCAATGTCCTGCGATGAGGCCACCATCGTCTTGTAGGGATCAAGCGGGGGGGCGTCATCGACCAGCGGTGTGCCGTCCGATTGGCAGAACCGCATGTTGTCCTCAAAGGTCCGTTCGCAATTCGGGCATTTTTTCATTGAATTTCCCTTCTCCAGAACTTGCATTGAAGGATGCGGATCGCATCGAGCGACCCGCGATCCAAATATCGGCTAACCTTTTATACCCTTAGCCTTACACTAATTCAAGTTTGCTAAAGAAATACGCGATCTCAATTGCAGCGTTCTCGTCCGAATCCGAGCCGTGAACGGCATTTTCGCCGATCGACGACGCGAAGTCCTTACGCAAAGTTCCTTCGGCGGCTTCAGCGGGGTTGGTAGCACCCATCAGTTCACGCCACGCTGGCACCGCATTCTCTTTCTCCAATGCCAGCACAACACACGGTCCGCTCGACATAAATTCCGTCAGTTCGCCATAGAAAGGACGCTCGGCATGAACCGCATAGAAGCCCTGCGCATCCTTGAGCGACTGATGTATCAGTTTCATTCCACGGATCTTAAATCCGCTAGCCAAAATACGATCAACGATCTTCCCATGATTCCCGGCGCGCACCGCGTCAGGCTTGATAATTCCAAATGTTAGATTGCTCATGATAATTAATAATGATTCTTCTAATAGTAATTCTTCGATTTAAACTCGTCAGTTTTCTCGCTCAAACTCTATCGTTTTTAGTTTGCAACGCTGATCACAGTGAAAGCACTTGCCATTCTTTAAAATTATATCGAAAGCTATAAAACCGCTAAATTTAGGTATAAGGAAATTCTTAATGCGAACCGGACAAAACGGGGAACGCTCGTTGTTGCCGATCTCGACGGTATATTCGCCGATCGGCAACGCTAGTGAAAATTCCCCCGCATCGGCCGTTACCACTCGAAAAACTTTCTTCGCATCGTTGATTGCGGCGATTTCCATTCCTGGGATTACAGCCCCGTTTACATCTAAAACTCTTCCCTTGACGCCGGTGGTCTGACCAACGGACAAAGATGAAACAAAAAGCAAACTGGATGCAAGGAGGAAAAAATAGCCAATAGATCGCGACGTATTCATACTAGAACCCATTAGCTCAGTGGCCAAGCTCCTTACGCAAAGAGCAACATCAGCTACTGAGAAATCCTTTTCGGCCTGGCCTTTTCCTTATCGATCATGCACCAAAGCGTTCGACTTTTCACGAGCACTTCCTCTCCACGCCGAATCTCGGTAAACCTCTCACAAGTCACCTTCGTCCACTTACCGACCCACGTGGTCGCAGTTATCTCTTCGTTCTCGAACGCCTGCTTTTTGTAATCGATCTCGTGCCGGATCACCACCCACGAGAATTTTTCCAGCATTTCTTCGGTCGCCGCGTGACGCCAATGTGCCACTGCTATGTCTTGTATCCACCGAAGATAGGCGACGTTGTTAACGTGGCCCTGCTCATCTATGTTGTTTGCCGTGACCTTGAACGAATTCGAAAACTTCATTCGACGTCCGGGGTGTCCGGCGACAGATCGTACTGCATCTTCATAAAATCGATCTCATTCCACACTTCGCCGAATTTCCCGTCTTTAACCGTACAGATCCCGGAACCTGTAAACCTGACCTTCTTTCCGGTCGGCGGCATACCATCTAACGGCCCGGCCTGCGTGCCCGTCACGGTAAATCTGGCAGCAAGTTTGTCCCCGTCAGTAATGACATCGCTCAACTCCACTTTAAGGTCCGGAAACGCGGCAAGAAAATCCGCATGAAATTTCTCGAAATCAGCGGACCCTCGGACCGTATCGCCGCCAGGCCCGGAAAGGCCGTGATGCACCGACTCTTCAGTCAAAAGCTCGCGAATGGTCGCGGCATTTTTCTCATTCCAGACCTCCTGGAACCACCTGTGCAAAAGTGTAGGATATTCGCTTGCCATGGTCTCCTCCAGTGAAAGTGCGGGTCGAGTCCCGATATTAAAGAAGTTCAAGCATCATAATTCAGGCCGCAGCCTTAGAG
>JANNNS010000091.1:0-16813 GCA_031398645.1 Acidobacteriota bacterium | reverse complement strand
GCAAAGTGAAGAGCTTTACGCCAATGATGACTGAGACGGAGGACCTTGAAAGCGGTTTGCAGCAGTATTTGGACAAACTTGACTCACTTGGAGGCATCGATCTGTTTTTCCTCGGACATGGGCCCGAGGCCGAGGCGGCTTCGCACCTTTGCTATATCAAACCTGGTTCCGGAGCGGGTTTTGACGATTTTGCAGGAGTGATACCTATCTCGGCGAGCATTCTCGAGCACCATATCAGCAAGTTCAAGGCGGGTGGCAGCTCAATTTCTGATGAAGATGAGGCAGAGTGCCGTGCGGCAACGCATATTCTCACGCTTGGACCGGCGGCCATCCTAAGTGCCAAGAAGATCGTCCAGTCGATCGTTGACGTCTCGACTGCTCCGGCTAAGCGAGCGAGCTTTGCAAGGATGGCCTCTACGAAATTGTCCGACGACCGGTCTGAGCTGGAAAAGCAACTCGATGAGAATCCAGGACTGTGGATCAGGCTTCACAGTAACGTAAGTTCGTACGTGCTCCCCGACCTACTGTAATTATGGCGGATACTTTTACCCCTACGGCTACACCGATAAGCGAGTACGCGATCATCGTTAATCCCGATGACAATGTAGCTGTCGTCAAATGCCAAACCAATCCCGGCCTGGTCCTTCAGCTTCCCGGAGGCGGGAACGTGACAGTTCAGGAAGAAGTCCCGCCGGGCCATCGGTTTGCAACAAGGGATATCTCCGCCGGCGATTTTGTGAGGCAGTACGGCCAACCGATCGGCACCTCGCTAGGGATCGAAAAAGGCGAATGGGTCACGCACAAAAATATGTCCGACGACGTTCCGGTGGTGCGTGATCTGCCCGCAGATATTTCAAATGCAGGCCCTGACTATTTTTCGCCAGAAGAGGTTGGGACATTCATGGGCTTCCGCCGTGCTGACGGCCGCGTTGGAACTCGTAACTTCCTGCTGATCGTACCTACATCGATGTGCGCCAGCCATGAGGCGACTCAGATCTCGATGATGGCCGAGTTCATGCACTACAGTCGCGAAAAATTCCCAAACGTGGACGGTGTTGTTGCTATACCTCACAATAAGGGATGCGGGTGCCAGGACGGATCGACGCTCGACGTAATGATGCGGACGCTCTCCAATTATGCGGATCACCCAAACGTTGGCGGCGTCATTCTCATCGATCTCGGCTGTGAGAAGACCAATCTTTCTTTTGTCGAAAAATATCTGACAAAGCGAGAAAAGCCTATTAAAAAGCCGGTGTTCAAGATCGGCATCCAGGACGTTGGCGGTACGCAGGCAGCGATCGACCTGGGGTTGAAAGAAGTTGAGAAGATGCTCCCTGTGGTCAATGAGAGCGTAAGGGAACAATTCCCGGTGAGCGAACTTGTCCTTGGGGTTAAATGCGGCTCGTCTGACGGCTTTTCCGGCATATCGGCGAACCCATCACTTGGCTACGCATCAGATCTGCTAGTTCGCAGCGGCGGCACGGTTCTTTTGACTGAGGTGCCGGAGTTCTGTGGTGCCGAGCACATCCTCGCAAATCGAGCTAAAGATGCGGAGACTGGCAGAAAGATCTACGCGATGGTTGATTGGTATAAGGAATATGCGTCCAAGTTCGGTGCGGTGCTCAATCAGAACCCAAGCACTGGCAACAAAGCCGGCGGCTTGCTGAATATCACGATCAAGTCTCTCGGAGCAATCGTTAAGGCCGGCACGACTCGAATCGAGGATTGTATCGAATATGCCGAAACGCCTCGCGAGCGGGGCATCAATCTTATGCAAGGCCCGGGATATGATCAAGAATCAACACCTGGATTGGTCGCATCCGGAGCTACTGTTGTGGTCTTCACCACCGGTAATGGTACTACTATAGGAAATGCGATCGCTCCCGTCATAAAGCTTGCCTCTAACCATAGGGTGTTCGAACGAATGGCCCAGGATCTTGATATTTCCGCCGGCGGGATCATTACGGGAGAGGAAAGCATTATCGAGGTCGGGACAAGGCTATTTGAGCACATCCGCCGCGTTTCCAGCGGGGAGATCCAAGCAAAGGCTGAGATACTAAAACACCGAGAGTTTCAGTTTTGGGCGGAACAGACGGTTTCGCTTTGATGCGGGCTAGTTTCTTTATGGGTCTTCCTGTTCTGTAGTAAGGATCTTGGCCGAAGAACTGCAGAAATATGAGAAAGTGGATTATTGAGTTATGAAAGAACAAATGCAGCTAGAGAATATTAGCCGCGAGACCTGTGTGGTGAGAGGGACTCACCTGGCAAAGGGAAGGACCAATGCCGTGTCTCCGGGAGCAACAGCGTCCCGAAATCTTCACTATGGCCGCATTCGGATCGACGCAGGGGAAGCCGCGATCGAGTTCGAAACCGGCACTCACGAGACAGGGTTTATTTGCCTGAACGGCGTTGCATCGGTTTCCGTGGCTGATAGCAATTTTACGCTGGATCGGTACGATGCGTTGTATGTGCCGCGTGATTCGAAGGTAAAGGTCGAAACGTCCGTAGGGTGCGATCTTGCCGAGATATCTGCTCCCGTGGAGAATGAGTATCCGGTACAGTTCGTGTCGTTTAGCGACGTTCGAAAGGATCCTGCGCTGCACTTTATCGCAGGTAAGCCTCCTACTGAGCGTGACCTGAATATTCTTCTGGGAAAGAATATCGAGGCGGGCCGAATTATGGCTGGCGTTACGTTTTCGTCCGACGGCAACTGGACTTCATGGCCGCCCCACGAGCACCAAGACTTGCTCGAGGAAGCGTATCTTTACATCGATATGCCTAAACCGGGATGGGGAGTCCAGTTCGTCTACACTGACGCTGAGGAACCGGAACTGGTAGAGGTTGTGCGCGAAGGCGATGTTGTCTTAATGCCGCAAGGCTACCATCCCAACGTCGCGGCACCCGGTGGGTCTATCAACTTCCTCTGGATGATGGCAGCAAACAATGAGGCTTCCGATCGCAAGTTCGGCGTTGTCAATGTCCAACCCGAGTACGATACCGGTTCCTCGGGCCTCGAGGCGTCTCAGAAATAGGGTTTACAGACCTAAAGTTGGGCTGGGAGACGAGATCGAAGTTCGGTCTCGTCTCCCGGCCCTTTTACTTTTTACACTCGTGCCTGCACAGACAAGTTGGACTTAATTTCAGTCTTTTGTAAGAATAAGGGATACTTTCAACTTAATTCAAACGATTCGCGGGCTTATAGATAAAGGCATTGATGATCGCTGAAAACCTCATTGGGTTCGACAAAATACCTCAAACCATTCCCCACTTTTGCATCGAGTCCTTTCGGATAAACGATAAGAGAGACGCTCTTGCTTTTAAGGTTGGTGATGTCTGGAACTATCTATCGGGGATGGAGGCGATAGAGCGCGTCAGGAGGATCGCCTCCGGCCTCGCGAGTCTCGGCGTAAAGGCCGGGGATCGCGTCGCAATAATTTCCGAAAATCGACCTGAATGGTCACTGACCGACATCGCGATACTGAGTCTGAGAGCGGTGAACGTGCCTATTTACACAACCCAAGCCGTTGAGCAAATCCGCTACATCCTCGAGGATTCGGGTGCAAAGCTGCTTTGTGTGTCTGGCAAGAAGCTTTTGAAGCATGCCGAGGCGGCGATCCAGAGTGTTGAGCGGATCGAGAAGCTAATATTCTTTGACGCGGATGCGAGTTCGTCGGAAGACAGCCGGTCGATGACGCTTGCTGAGGTTGAAGGAAAAGGCGACTCGTTCGAAAGGGATTCGGGCGTTACGTTTGATGAACTCCTCTCGCAAGTTAAGTCTGACGACCTTGCTACGATCATTTATACTTCGGGGACGACGGGCGAACCCAAAGGCGTGATGCTGAACCACGAGAACTTCGTGTCCAATGTCGTGGCCATCTCAAAAGGCCTTCCGATACGGCGGACGGACCGCTCACTCGCAGTGCTTCCGCTTTCGCATATTTTCGAACGCACAGTTTTTTACGTGCTTTGTGCGAATGGAGTTTCTATTCATTACTGTGCGGCGTTTGATCAGATCGCATCACATCTTCAGGAAGTAAAGCCGACCATCATGACCGCGGTTCCGCGGTTGTTTGAGCAGGTCTATCATAAGATCGTAAAGAAAGGGAAAGCTGCCGGCGGCTGGAAGACCTCACTGTTTGACTGGGCGCTTGTCGTTGGCCAGGATTACTGGGAGGCCAAGGATAAGCACGAATCCGTTTCGCCTCTGCTGGCCGCGAAGCACGCAGTTGCCAGCCGGCTTGTCTTTTCAAAATGGCGTGAAGGCGTGGGCGGGCATTTGCGATTCTTCGTATCGGGCGGTGCACCTTTGTCAAAAAAGCTTTCTTACGCTTTCTGGGCCGCCGGGATACCCATTCTGCAAGGCTATGGGATGACCGAGGCGTGCGTTACATGCGCAAATCGGCCTGATGACAACAGAGTCGGTTCGATCGGGACACCATTCGAAGGTATCGAGATGAAGATCGCCGAAACTGATAATGAGATATTGATCCGCGGCAAGAACGTGATGCTAGGCTACTACAATAAGCTGGAGGAAACCGCTAAGGCGATCGATGAGGACGGCTATTATCACACTGGTGATGTCGGTTATAAGGACGCCGACGGGCACTTTTACATCACCGACCGAATTAAGGATCTGTTCAAACTTTCCAACGGCAAGTATGTTGCTCCGCTTCAGGTGGAAAGCCTGCTGAAGCAAAGTCCGTTGATCTCGCAGCCCGTGGTCGTCGGCTCGGGCCGAAAGCAGGTCGGAGCCTTGGTCGTGCCCGATTGGGAAGCACTCAAGGAAGTTCTTAGCGATGACGGCATCGACGCGAGCGGAACACGTGACGAGCTTTGCGAAAACCCGCATGTTATCAAGCGGGTTCAGCGCGATGCCGTGGAACTAACGCGGGAGCTAAACGATTACGAACGGGTAAAAAGGGTCTATCTGCTGCCGCGCGAATTCTCGATCGACAAAGGGGAAATGACACCGACGTTAAAAATAAAACGAGGCGTCATTGACGAAAAGTACGAAGAAGCGATCGATGAAATATGTGGAAGCTAGTTACCTAGTCTTGGAGAACAGGTCTTCATCCTCCAAAAGGCGGTCGAAGAAGTCATCGTCACTTTTCTTTGTCAGCAGTGCCTCGGCCAATTCATAGAGCGGGCGGGGCATAGCGTCGGCGGCAATGCTTTCTTCTCTATCGTCCGCCTGCGGATAGCTTTCATAAAACTCCACTTCCGCGGAGCAGAACTCACACACTACCAGGTGCTTCCGGATCCCCGCTCCTTCGCCCAGCGGCGTATCGCCTATCTGAAACGCCAGCAGATCTTCGGATGTAGGACAATCTTCGCTTTTACAGAACTTAGCCATCTTAAATAAACTCATAGCGGGCGTGCCGCCCCCTTCTCGGGAGGCTCCATCTGGCGCTTCGCTACCCGGTAAAAGTATTCACCTCTATAAATAAAAGAAATCTGCAATGCCCGATCGCTTCCAAAAGTATGGAGAAATTTCTTTTCATCATGTAGCCTGACAATGGTTATCCAAACCCACTGATTCAATTAAAACACCTATTTGCTTCATTTATCCAGACTGTTAAGTAAATATACAACGTTGTAAAAACTTGTTGCTCATTTTCAGGAATATTGCTACTATCTAAATGTAGGCAGTGAGGGATGATTCCCCGCTTGCTCACCAGCCAAGTTACCGCGGCTCGGCGGCATAACCTAAGTAAGTTTTTCTACCTACATCCATCTTGCATATTTGAAGTAAACACTCGGTTTACTTGCTTCGGCAACGAATAGTACCGCACGGCGAACCCACATTCGCTTTGGGACACCTGTCGGCTGCAGAAGGGGTTAGGCACCCATAAACGTCAAAGTTCACCGCAAGCAAGGTTCATTCTATGAAGGCACTCAACACACAGGAAACAGTGGCCAAACCGGTCCAGACCCGGCAGCACAAGGTTGGAAAATGGAACGACAGCCTCAAGTCGTCCGATGTCAACCAGATCTGGATCGAACTGCATCGAATTGTTTCGTCGCATCCCTTGGTGCGGGCCTCAAAACGAGCAGGTTTCCTCGTCGAAGAAGGAAAATACAACGCGTATACTGACCTCACTCAGGAACTGTTTGTCGCTCTCCTAAGTAAGGAAAGGTTCCAGCATTACATCGATACCGGCATGTCCGATGCCGAGGTCGAAGCCGAGATCAGCCAGATCGAGCTGACGAACATGCTAACGGCGGAGCTTCGGAAGCGTTATCCGGAGTCATATCGCCTTGCACGCCGAATTTCAACCCTTATCCAGTCAAGTGCGACGTTCAAGCGGTTTGATAACGTGAATAACCCGGAAGCACATCGGCGCCTTGCGGACCGTCTCTACGGCCTATCCGAATGGAAGATCCAGAAAATGCACCGAGACGTACAGGAGATGCAGGAAAGGGTAAAGGTGGTCGCATTTCACAATCGCGACACGCGAATGGTTGGCTGTACCGGTGACGCCCAGATCGTTATCAGCAACGTCGAACTCGAGAAGCTCATAATCCGCGTCTTCAAGGCGATCGATTCGCCCGTCGATGTCCGTTCACTTCGTTCTTTCGTGATGTCGAGGCTGCCCATCATGGACATCCATCTTGTTCCGGTCGGCGGATCAGGCGACAGCGATGACGACGACAAGATGTCGTTCGAGATACCGGACACGCGCGAAACTCCGGAAGAAGACTTCTTGCGTAACGAAGCCGAGACCGAAGCAGCCACCTTTGTGGAAGGTTTTCTTGCCAGCCTCCACAAGTCGGTTCGAGGGAAGGCAAAACAATACGACCGTATGATCGCCGTTCTGTGGCATTGCTATCTCATTTCAAACGGCGGAACGCAGCTGGAAGTAGCTGAACTGCTCGGCGTTTCCGATTCGCTTGTCTCTGACTACCGTAAGCGTATCGAGGCGACGCTTCAACAGCTTTCTTTTGATGGTGTCAACGAGGCCCGTCAGTTTGAGAAGGCACTGAAGCGCCGTGTCCGAACGATCTTAATGGAAGAGCAGGTCGCCGCCTAGGCTTGCCATCTCACTCGACTTAGGCAAGGCCGCCTCAAGAAATTGGGGCGGCCCTTTTTTGTTAAGCGATCGCGGCGTTGTCATTCGCGCCGGGAAGTGTAAGCAAAAAAACGAGCCGATCGGGTCCCGATCGGGCTCGTTTTCGGATTGGTACAAGGGATTAGCCCTGGATCTTCTTTAGTTCCGTTGGCTCGGGCGGAAGAAAGCGTCTTGGATTGATCGGCCGATCATTAAGCCGTAACTCATAGTGAAGGTGCGGGCCCGTTGAACGTCCGGTTGAGCCTACAAAGGCTATAAGTTGCCCTCGTGTGAGACTGTCACCGGCTGAAACTTCGATCTTCGAGAGATGTCCATAGCGGGTTTTGAGGCCGTTGCCATGGTCGATCTCTATCATCTGGCCGTAGCCGCCCTTCCAGCCTGCCTCAGTAACCGTGCCGCTGGCAGGAGCAACGACCATGTCGCCGCGCTCGCCATCGATGTCCATACCGGCATGGAACTCATATGTCCGTCCGCCGAACGGATTGCGGCGAAAGCCGAACTCATTGTTGATCTTGCCCATATGGGCCCAGATCGTCGGGAGGCTGGCAGCACTGCTGGTCGATTGGATCACCTTAAGCTGTCGTTCCATCTCGGCGTCGTCTGCCTCGGCCTCATCGGAATCGAAAGGGCCGCCGCTGTTGGCGGTGAACTCGTCGAGGTCGTCGGGCCGTGAATAGTCAATTGAATTCTGTTTGGCGGGAAGGTTTAAGGAAACCTGGTTCTGCAGAAGGCCATGATCCCTTGCGGCCACCATGGACACTTCGGAAATACCGGAGTAATTTACAATGCCGTAAACACCGAGACTAACAAAAGAAAGTATAAATAATATTCCTAAGCTAAATGAAGTGTTGCGAACAAGGTTCTTTGAAACCTCTACTCGCCTGATGTATATCTTTGATTTTTTCGAATGAGATAAAAGAAAAGTATAAGACTTATCGTTCTTCTGCATTATGCTGTTAAGCTCCTTTTAATGATTTCGTGCCGGAGATGACAGATCACCCCGACACACGGAATCACGCAAGAATAGCCGCGAGCGACTAACGCGAAACCTTAACTATAACTCGTAAAACAGGAAGTTATATTTAAAAAACTGTGGGTCTTCACCAAAACATTGGTTCTGATTTATTTTGGTTAGACCAAAGTATAAACAAAAACCGTCGTAGAAGGCAAGTGATAATCCTCGCCAAATACGACGGCACGATCTTTGAAAAAACTAGCGGCTATTCCTTGCGGCTACGCGAATTAGTAATTCCGCGAAAAACGAGGAATCCGACCGAAACTATTAAGAGAATAAACACCACCACGATCAATACTTTGATCGCTCCGGTCAGAAAAGCTATAAAGCCCACGATCGTCTTCAAGAACAATATGATAGCTGCAATTAGTGCCAGGATGCTACCGCCGATCCCAGCTGCTTTCAAGAAAACAGGCATAAATACTACTCCTTTACCTACCTCAATATCGTACCTAATCCGTACGCATAACGGCAACCCCAAAGTTCACCGGTTTCGCCAGCCGCCAGCTTGTGCTCCGCGAGAATAGTCGGTCGTCTCGATCTCGCCTGTACCCTTCTCTGAGGTGAACATCCTCGCCGGTCGAGCACTGTCGAAATCAGGCCACTTGTTCTCTTCTTCCTTGGGCTTAAAAATATAGCCGCGGAGTATGTAAATGCCGAGTCCGATCAACATTGCCGGCATCAAGCCCCGCATGAGCCCGCGAAGACCAAACACTGCCTGCAGCAAAAACGCGACGCCAAGCACACTTAGAACTATTCCCCAAAGCTTAGGGTTGCCAGAAAAACGCTTTACAAAGATATCCTCGGCAACATCCGGGGTAAGTCCCGAGCGGATCATCTGAGCTGTCCGCCATGCGTCTAGCAGAGCAAAGGCCCACATTCCGACCGATCCGAGAAAGAAAAGCGGAATGCCCGACAACAGAGACATCTGCAATAGGCCGACCCAAACTCCGAAATAAACCAATGCCTTGATCGTCTGGCCGTTATACGCCGCACCGAGGCCCGGGATGATGAACGACAAGAGAAGCGCAATGACCGGCGAGGTCTGCTTCTTGATGAACGGAGCGTATGAGGTCCTATTCTGCTGACGCAGCAGATCGACGCCTTGAACGATACAGTCCTGGCAATAAGGAAAACCCTTGATCCGGTGGTCACACGCCGGACACAGCGGTTTGCCGCATCCGTTGCACTGAACGACCGAAGCATTCTGTCCGTGGTAGGCACAATTCATCGCCAATTAGTATCCGCCTCCCTGACCGCCATTCGAATCGCTCGACTGATTGCCGCTTAAGACGTCGGCACCCTGCTGATAAGTTTGTTCCGCAAGAGCAAAACTCTTTGAGTATATATCCGTAAGCGACCCGTCGGCCGAAACCGTCTGGCTGAAGACCAGGAACGCGAACAACATCATCATCGCGACAGGTGCAAACTGTGGGATCGAGATCGGAAACTGCAGGCTGCGGACCCATTCGCCGAACTGCGAGAAGCGTGACGCCTTAACCGCCTTTGCCATCTCAGTGCCGATCGTCTCGCGCAAGATCCTCTCGTGAAGGCCGGCAGGAACGGCAAGTTCATCCATTTTATAGGAAACACAGGCCGCTAGGCTGCGAACAACCGCCCCGGGCAGGTCTGTACATTGATCGCACAAGACCGCGTGGCGTTCCCAACGATGAAATACCTGTGCCGGCAAGAATCCATCAAGATAATCCGTCAGATACTCTTCAAATTCATTGCACGCCATCGCCGAATGCGGCATCGTCCTGTCGAGAATGCGTGCTTCAAGCCTGGTCATCGGCATGACCGGTTCGGCGAGCTCGCGGCAGACTTCGAGTGAAGCCTTCACCTCATTCAACAGCGAATGACACAGCGGACAGCTCATCGCGTGAGTCGCGACCGCCTTGTGCATCGGGCTTTCGAGCGACTTATCGAGATAATCGGTCAATGACTCCTCAAAGACCGTGCAGTTTATTAAATTGTCCTTTTCATACTGCATAAAACTCCAACCCCTTGAACAACTAGATCTCCAATTTGACGAGATGCCTACTTTCTATTTGCCTACTTATATAGTTACAACACGCATCCGTCTCAATATTTTCGCCAATTCGATCCGGCCCCGATTTATTCGCGACTTCACGGTTCCTTCCGGAATATTCAGTACGTCGACTATCTCCTGATAGGTCATTTCTTCGATATCACGAAGAATAACGCACGTTTTCAGGTCTGCCGGAAGTTTGTCTATACCGTCCTGGACCTGTGCCGCGATCTCACGGCGTTCCATCTCTTTATGGGCCGAGTTTCCGACCGCACGCAGATGGTACGAGTGATCATCTACCGCATCTGCCATCGAATTCTGCGGATTCCGCTGCCGATGACGGTAATCATCAATTATCAAATTGCGGGCCAGCCGCATCAGCCAGTTAGAAAGATCGCCCTGCTTCGCATCGTACTGGTCCAATGTCCGGTAAATGCGGATAAAAACTTCCTGCGTAAGGTCTTCGGCCGCGTCAACGCTGGAGGTGAAACGGTAGGCAAGGTTAAATATCCGCCGAGAAAAACCCGAAACGATCTCTTCCCACGCCACGCCATCGCCTGCGCGTGCCCGCCGAACAAGTTCGGCTCCGTTACTTTCGACCGCCTTCAATGCTTCCAACTCGGTCAATTCTCCTAAAAAAGCGAATGCCTAAGCCACAGGCAACAAAGCAATGGATCCGGCCTTGTCAATGCTTTGTTACGACGTAAAATCAAGGAAAGTTCCCACTAAAACTAAGAATACGCTGAAATTAGCGTTTGGGCGAATGAGGCCAATGGCTCATAGGCTAATGTTGTTGCCAGAGCACTCGCATTTCCGACACCAATAAAGTATCGTTTCCTATTCCCGTTTTGTTAACGCGGATGTAAATCATCGTGGATCTTACAGGCTGGAGCTGCCTCCGGTCTTTATTTTAGGCCTTGCGAAAATCGGTTAAATTCATACTCTTATTCCTCTTTGCGGTCTTGCTGCTGTGGTTCTTTGGCCGTGATCTCGATTGGGCGCACGTCAGTCAGAGTCTGCGTCAAGCGAACCCGTGGTATCTCGGTCTTTCGGTGCTGATCATCTGCTTGGGCTACCTTCTGAGGGCGATAAGGTGGAAAGTGCTGCTTCAGCCCATAACAGAAACAAGCCTGAAAGAGTTGTTCGCTACTACAACCGTTGGCTATGCAGCGATCTTCTTGGTTGGCAGAGCCGGTGAGTTGGTCAGGCCGATGTGGCTTCCGATGCGGGACAAGCGGGTCCGGCCCTCTGCGGCACTTGTGACCCTTGGACTGGAGCGCATTTTCGACTTGGCCGCCATAGTCTGTTTCTTTTCCGCGAATCTTTTATTTTTTACACCGCCGGCAGGCCGTGAGCACGAGTTTCGTTATGTCGCGGCAGCCGGTGTCTTGATGCTTCTCGCGGTGGCAGCGGGCTTTGTATTTCTGTTTATTTACCAGCGAAACTCTGCTCGGATAACTGAATGGACGCGGCGACTTATTGATCGAAGGTTCATCCCCGGAAAGGTTCAGCGGATCATTACCAGTATTTTGGACCAGCTCGCCGCCGCCCTCGCCGTACTAAAGGACTGGAGGGAACTGTTTTGGATCGTTTTTTGGACCTTTACGCTCTGGCTCGCGATCTCGATCCCGACTTGGCTTGTATTGCTGGCATTTGACCTGCCGATGACGTTCAGCGATTCACTGTTCATCATGGGATTTGCGGTAGTTAGCTCTCTGGTACCAACGCCGGGTGGTGCCGCCGGTGCCTTCCACACCGGGACCGCCCTAAGTATCTTGTTCCTGAACAACTCGATCCGTACTGAGGATGCAGCTGCCGTTTCGATCGCAATGCACATGGTCTACTTCGCCCCGGCTATAGTTTTCGGCTTATACTATTTTGCTCACGGTGATATAAGTATAGAGCGTTTCAGGATCTTACTTTCTAGCGACAAGGCGGTCGAAGAGATACAGTCAGATTCTCCTGGGTTTGAAGCGAACGCAGAACCGAACTCCCGAGCCTAGTTTTTCTAGTATCCGAAGACATTATGCGATGCCCATATTGTGCCCATATTGAAGATAAGGTTGTTGACTCGCGCGAATCAAAGGACGGCGATTCCATACGCCGCCGCCGCGAATGCCTCGGTTGCGGGCGACGATTCACATCGTACGAACGCATTGACGAAATACCCTTTATGGTCGTCAAGAAGGACGGCCGGCGGGAAACCTTCGAACGCGGAAAGATCTTGGCGGGCCTGTTCAGAGCGAGCGAAAAACGGCCAATATCGGTGAATCAGTTAGAGGCGATAGCCGATGAGGCCGAGAAGAACGTACAGGACTCGCTAGACAGGGAACTGGCGACGACCGAGATCGGGAAGATCATAATGCGGCGTCTGAAGAACATCGACAAGGTCGCCTATGTTCGGTTTGCCTCAGTCTATCTCGAGTTTGAAGATGTTTCCGCGTTCATGGCCGAGTTAAAGGACCTGGTTCGGTCACGCGAGATAACCGCAGTCAAAAAGGTGAAAAAAAGCAAGAAATAGCTATTCCTCGGTGGTTGAAGGCCGGTTTTTCTTTTGAAAAAAGAACGAGAAGTAATCGTACATTGACCAGATCGATGTGATAACCGCAACCCAAAGGGCACCGCGCCCGACCAGATACCCAAAAACTTTCCAGTCGTTGAGCGTCGTCGAAAAGCTGGTCAGATTATAGAAGGCGGTCCGCACTTCCTCGACCTCCCAGAACCTGAAAGCAGGATACTCCAGCCCAAA
Organism: Acidobacteriota bacterium; assembly: GCA_031398645.1. Classification (GTDB taxonomy): domain Bacteria; phylum Acidobacteriota; class Blastocatellia; order Pyrinomonadales; family Pyrinomonadaceae; genus OLB17. The sequence continues at coordinate 3,947 of JANNNS010000091.1, read as the reverse complement.
GTTCGAGACCGGTGGGTTGCCCGCGGCGGCGGCGACCAACAGGGCGACGATCGCAACACACTGCGCCCACATTTTGAACTTGCCGATACGCTGGGCTGCGATCACGATGCCCTCACTAGCGGCCACCGACCGCAGCCCGGTTACAATAAACTCACGACCCAGGATAACAACGACCGCCCACGATGGAGCGAGGTGCTTTTCGACAAGAACAATAAGCGCAGCTGATACCAGAAGCTTGTCGGCGACCGGATCAAGAAATTTCCCTAGCGTTGAAACCTGATTCCTCCGTCGGGCAAGGTGGCCGTCGAGAATGTCAGTCAGAGAGGCGATCAGAAAGACAATTATGGCGAGCACATAACCGCTCATCCCGAACCAGCGTTCCGCGACGGGCGTCAACAGAACGACGACCAAGAAGGGCACGATGACGATCCTTGCAAGTGTCAGATAGTTTGGTAAATTCACGGCCGTATTCGATCAGTTGATACGGAGAGTTTATTTGGTTAGGTCACAATAGTAAATCCTGGCAATATGGAAAATCCCGTTTTCTGCCGAAAGAAAAAAGGCGACCACCTTATAGCGATCGCCTTTGATAATTGAAGAGAAGCTAAGCCTAGATGATCACGGCAAAAAGCCCAAGTTCGTTGTAGGGAAGTTTGCAAGATTCGGGAAGACCGATGCCAGCGTACCTGCATCCTGTGGAAGGCCGAACCATTTAGCGAGCGTTGCGGCATACTGATCTACCGATGTCGTTGGTATCCAGCGGCCTCTTGCTCCCGTGCCACTATCCGCGTCATCAGCACCGCCCATCACATACTGCGGAAACGGGGTTTGGTTGACGACCGTGTTCATTCCATAGAAGTCACCGCCAAGAACGGATCCTCCGATGACGAACATGTTATTGCCCCAAGCGTGATCCGAGCCAACGTCTGCGGTGCCCGCAGCCGCGGGGTTCATCGTTCGGCCAAAATCTGAAAGCGTGAACGTCGTCACGTTGTTCTGGATGCTCTGTGCCGTCATTTCGTCGTAGAACGCCCTAACTGCCTGACTGTATTGAGTAAACAGATTGGCCTGGTTAACGATCTGACCGTTGTGGGTGTCAAAACCGCCCATCTGACAATAAAATACCTGACGGTTAACATTTAGCGTTGTTCGCGTCTTGATCAGCCGTGCTATCTGCCGCAGTTGCCTGCCGAGGCCGGTGTTCGGGAAGGTGACCGTCGTATCCTGCGAAGTCTGCAAAGCCGTATTAGCAGCCATTGCGATATCTGTGACCTCGCTCGCTTCACGGATATAGTTTGATGCAAGATCGATCCCTCGCAGAGAATTCCACGCGGTTCGTCTTGCTGTTGCTCCGGTTCCACTGAACGTAGGATTAAGAACGTTCGCCAGTGATGTGTTCGAGTCATTGATCGCCATCGGAAGCGTTGTTTGTCCGGATGTGAACAATTGTGCTCCGGCGATCGATGTAACCATTGGCACAAGGCCGTTCGGGTTTCGCGTCAGATTCATTTGATCGGCAAGCCGACCGCCCCAGCCAGTGAACACTTGTGTGTTCGAAATGCTGGTCTGATACTGAGCGACCTGATCCGAATGCGAGTACAACTGATACGGTTTCGGATGGCTCGATTGGGACATCTGCGCTTTAGTAGTTGGACGGACCAACGTACCGCAATTCGGGACTATCGCGAGTTTGCCCGAGGCCCAAAGCTCATGTATCCCGTTATTAGGCTGGCCCGCGACCGGACCAAAACTCGGGTGAAGGCCATAGGTAAGCCCACCCATGCGCGGTACCGAGATCGGGAGCAAACTGGCTTGTGCGACTGCCAAATTCGATCGCAATGCAGCGTATGTAGCGTAATTGCTGATAGTTGCGTCACTATGATTCGGAATGACGGCATTGTTCCCGTCGTTGCCGCCGGACCAGAAGATGAGGACCAGAGCCTTGTAATCGGTTTCACCACCTTGCGGTGATTCATCGATCGTTTTCTGGGCCAACGCGCTCATCATTCCCATGTGATGCATCTGCGTCGCGAGGCCGACCATGCCCAGGGCACAACCACCTGACTTCTTCAAAAATTCACGTCTTGATTCTTTCATAGTTATCACCTCTGGATCTGGTACTGCGACGAGGTCGCAACTAAATAAACCGCCTGTTTTGCCCGATCCAACGTCTGCGTCGCGGTCGGCGTGGCCGACTGAGTGATCGAGGTGACCGCCGTCAGGATCGTGCTCCGCATCTGGGCAGACATCGTTCCATTCAGCATCTTGTAGTTAAGGGCATCCAATAGCTGGCCGCCGGTTGGATCTGCTGCTGACAGGGCTTGCAGCTCCGAGAGGTTTAAGCGAGTTCCGAGGGGAACGTTGGGGGAACTTACCGCGACGCCGTTATTGACGACCATGGTGTTCATGAAATTCGCACGTGCAACGGCCGTTCCGGTCGTCATTAATGAGAATTCCGGCCCAAGCATCGTCGTGCCCGGGATCTTGTAATCCGGAGCATAATAATTGAACACGGTCGGGGAATAGAAGACCGACTGTGCCATGTTCGTCAACAGATTATTTGTCGGACCGTTGAAAACGCCATCGCTTTGGCCAGTACCGGATGCGGCAGTGACATCGAAGGTCCGCGCCAAATTCGTTGTTAGCTGGACGGGCTCCCGAAGCTTGCCGAAATTCGGGTCCGTTTTTGCATCGCCTCGAGCTTCCGGGTCGAGAAGGATAGCCGTGATCACGGCCTTCATATCGCCTCGAACACCCGAGCCGTTGTTGTTGAACGCCGCGGCGACACGGCTAACGTACGCCGGTGTCGGGTCACTTGTTACCAGATGCTGGATCAAAACCTTGCTCACATAAGGTCCAAGAGTTGGGTGATTGAACACATTATCGAGAGCCTGATTAAGCGAATTGTTCGCATAAGTCGCGATATTCGGCAAGGTCGTACAGTTTGTACATGCCGCAATATTCGTCGTTGTCGAACCCGGGTAGTTCAGCAAGGTCTTTGCTGTCAGATCGTGCCGATTGTTGCCGACGGTCGTAACCCCGGCATTCAGCAGCATTGGGTCAATGTAGTTTACCGTGCCGACCGCGATGTTCGGGCAGGATGCCGTCTGGTTGCAGAAGTTCCATCCGGTCATGACCTTCGTAAAGTTATTTACGACATTCTGGTCATAGGTTGCGGCGGGAGTATCTCCCGGCTGACACGGATTATTCTCTACACATCGAACCGTGCCGTCCTGATTTAGCTCGAAGAGCCCGATGCTGAACAGCTGTTTGAGTTCGCGCGGATAATTCTCATTCGGTGCGGTCCGTGTGCTTCGCACCATATCGAGATAGTTGCCCATTGCTGGGTTCAACGTCATCTGCTGCATCAGGGTCCGATAGTTACCGAATGCATTGTTGGCTAGAATCTTGTAATACTCGGTCATGAACCGGGACTGCTGTGTGTCGACGCCCGAGACGACCCATATCTGGCTAAGAGCCCATGAAACCCTATGCTTCAGCTGAGCCTCGCCATAGTATGCTTCCTTAAAAAACCATGCCTGAAGCGGATACATCGTATATGTATCCCGGAAGCACGTTGCAGGAACGTCGGGGACCGTCGTGTTGTTGTCACAGTCCGCCGGCGCGTTGGTTGGCTTCAGCGGAAGATCCGGATATGGATTGGAGGCAGATGGATATTGGGCTTGAAATTGTTCTTCCAGCCAGACCCTCAGACCGATACGTCTGATGCGCTGATCCAACGCTGCCGTTGGGCCGAATGCCGCCTGCTGCAGAAGCCTCATTCTGTCCCCAGACCATCGATAGCCCACGTATTCCGGTTGGTCGAGTCCATTTCGCCGTTTTGTTGGAGCAGGGCGAGGACTTTCTCGGGGGTGGGGATATGAGCGATGGTAGTCATGTTCCAGTTTTTTTGTGTGAAAACAATTCAATCTAACTTTTTGAGTTGT
>JANNNS010000172.1:0-24432 GCA_031398645.1 Acidobacteriota bacterium | reverse complement strand
TGTCTCGACATCGCCTTCATTCCCATGCTGTGCGGTTCGGCCTTCAAGAACAAAGGCGTGCAGCCGATGTTGAACGCCGTGATCGACTATCTGCCGAACAGGGCTATTGACCTGGATCGGATTGTCGATAATTGGTGTTCCGCTCGCATTGACGCTCGGCCTGATCGCTGGACTACTGTCGTTCATTCCCAATTTCGGCCCGATCCTGTCAGCCTTTCCTGCGTTATTGCTCGCTTTCATCGATAGCCCAACGAAGGCTCTTTATGTACTGATCCTGTTCATCGGCGTTCAGCTGATCGAGTCAAACGTCGTTACGCCGTTCATTGAACGAAAGACGGTTGAAATACCCCCCGCACTCACGGTCTCGTTTCAGTTGGCATTAGCCGTAATGGTAGGCGGGCTTGGCCTGGTCCTTGCAACGCCGATCCTTGCGGTTCTCATTGTCTTGATCCAGATGGTTTATGTGGAGGACGTTCTTGGCGACCGGCGGACCGAGGTTAATGAAAAAGTCGGAGAGCGTGAGTTGCACGAAGGTGGCGAAGAGTTAAAGAGAAGTGAAGAGAAAGATGAGGCAGGAGCTGCTTAAGAAATCCTAAGAATTTATGATCGAACGATACACATTGCCCGAAATGGGCGCGATCTGGTCACAGCAGAACAAGTTTCAGAAGTGGCTGGATGTTGAGATCGCGGTATGTGAAGTTCATGCTGAGGATGGGACGATTCCTGCCGCGGCCGTTGATGAGATTAAGGCCAAGGCCGCATTTACCGTCGAACGAATTTCCGAGATCGAGAAGACGACCGATCACGACGTCATCGCGTTTACGACCAATCTCGCAGAGAACATCGGCGAGTCCGCGCGGTTTGTTCATTATGGCTTGACCTCAAGCGACGTTGTCGATACCGCAAACGCGATATTGCTAAAGGAATCGTGCGATATTCTGCTAGGAAAGATCGACGCAATGCTTCCCGTGCTGAAACGCCGTGCTTATGAATTCAAGGACACACCGCAGATCGGCCGGACACACGGTATTCACGCCGAGCCGACGTCGTTCGGGCTGGTATGGGCATTGTGGTATTCCGAAATGCAAAGGAATCGTGAAAGGCTTGAACGTGCAAAGGATGCGATCTCGGTTGGCAAGATCAGCGGTGCCGTCGGTGCATTTGCACATCTAGCGCCGGATGTCGAAGAGCGTGTCTGTGCAAAACTTGGTATTAAAGCAGCGGATGTTTCCACGCAGGTTATCCAGCGTGACCGATATGCGGAATATCTTTCGACCCTTGCAATAATTGCTTCAACTCTTGAGAAGATCGCCTTACAGGTTCGCCATTGGCAGCGGACCGAAGTTCGCGAGGCTCAGGAAGCTTTTAAGAAAGGCCAGAAGGGGTCGTCCGCCATGCCGCACAAGCGTAACCCGATCCTGTCCGAGCGTATTTGCGGAATGGCTCGAACAGTGAGGGCTAATTCCATTGTCGGTTTTGAGAATATTGCCCTCTGGCACGAACGAGACATCTCGCATTCATCTGCAGAAAGAATAGTGCTGCCGGATTCATCCGCCACGACCGATTACATTCTGGCCAAAACGACTAACCTTCTCGACACGCTCGTACTTTATCCCGAGAACATGCTCAAGAACCTCAACCTGACGCGAGGCCTCGTTTTTAGCGGACAGCTGATGCTGGCGTTGACGCAAAAGGGGATCTCACGCGAGGACGCCTATGTGTATACACAGCGAAACGCAATGAAGGTCTGGGACGAAGGCGGTGATTACCACGAACTTGTAAAAGGAGACGCGGACATTTCTTCGAGTCTTTCGACGGAAGAAATTGCCCGCGTTTTTGATCTTAAACATTATCTACGAAATGTGAATAATGTATTTGCCAGAGTTTTCCGAAGCTGAGGAGTTTTTCCTTAAAAAGGCGGGACTATGTCCACTTTTCGGCCATATTGCCCACGATAGGAAGCTTAGTCATCTCGCCGCCATAGGCCTTAATCGCGCCATAAATAATTCCTCCGAACATGGCAACAATAGCTACAAGGTACAGAAGGGCAAAAATTCCCCACACCAAGTAAGCAAGCGTGGAAGAGGCCATCGCGACGACAATGCCGATTATCGATCCGACGATCATCAGAACGATAAAAGCTATCGTGAGGCCAACCGACCAAAGCACGGACTGCAAAGCATGGAACCTTACAAACTTATTCTCCTTTTCGATGAATATCAAAACTAAGGCGAGTATGCCGATCGGGTATCCGATCAAAGCGGCTATATTTCCATCCAACCCAATGGCGGATTTACCACCAGACATATTTTGCATATTGAAGAGTTTCTCCTATTCCGGAATTTGGATCTTTGTAAAATTGCTGTGGAAGGTATGACAGCAAGAAACTTACCACAACATATTGATTATGACAACAATTTAGGCCACAATCTAAAGTTTATTTTGGCGGAGGAAAATGAAAGCAAAGGTATACGTAACACTTAAATCAAGCGTCCTCGACCCACAGGGGAAGGCGATCCACCATTCGGTCGAACTGCTCGGATTTAAGCAGATCTCCGATGTGCGACAGGGTAAGTTTTTTGAGATCGAGTTCGATTCGGCGATGACCGAAACTGAGGCGGGTGTCGCAGCCGACAAGATCGCAAGAGACGTTCTGACCAACCCGATCATCGAAGATTACAGGGTAGAGATCGCGGCTTAGCGAAACCACCTCGTCCAGAACTTATGCTGGTGAAAAACGAGTTCGCTTTCTAGTCTTATGAAATTTGGAGTAATCGTCTTTCCAGGATCGAATTGCGATCACGATGCCTATCACGTGGTATCGAAACATATTGGCCAGCCGGTCGATTTTATCTGGCACAAAGAGACCGATCTGAGCGGTTATGATGCGATACTGATCCCGGGCGGTTTTTCGTATGGTGACTATCTTCGGGCGGGTGCGTTGGCAAGTTTTTCGCCGGTAATGGGTGCGGTGAAGGAGTTTGCTGCTCAGGGTAAGTTTGTTTTTGGCATCTGCAACGGTTTTCAGATCCTTTGCGAAACCGGCCTTTTGCCAGGTGCCCTAATGCGGAATGAGAATCTCCACTTCGTCTGTAAACACGTCAATATCCGGACCGAGAATATCGGCACGCCATACACAAGCGAATTAGAAGCTGGCTCGGTCCTCTCTATCCCGATCGCCCATGCCGAAGGTAATTATGTTTGTGATGAGGCAACTCTGAGTTCGTTGGAAGAAAACGGCCAGATCGTCTTCCGCTATTGCGATGAGAACGGCGAATTGTCGGACGAATCAAATCCGAATGGAGCGCTTTCTAATATTGCCGGCATCTGCAACCTCGACCGCAACGTACTGGGAATGATGCCGCATCCCGAGCGTGCGTGCGAGGAGCTTCTTGGCTCAAACGACGGCCGCGATATGTTCCGCTCGCTGGCAAAGGCGGTCGCAGCCGTGGCCTAGTCAATTTACCGATAGATCGAAGGCCCGAGCCGAGTGTTATCTTCGGTTCGGGCCTTCTAAGTTTTCGATATTCCTACGGCTAATTGGTTTCGCCGGTTCCTATGCGGATGCCGCCATTCTTGGTCGTAACTTTGATGGGTGCTCCGCCGCCGTTGATAGCGGTATTGATCTGTTTTGGCTTCTGGCCGTGGCCGCCGACTATGTTCTCGGTGGTTACGTTCAAGGCTGGAATGTCGCTCTTGAAACCGCCGTTGACCGTTCCGGTTTCGATGTTGGCCGCATAGCCCTCGGGCAGATTCAAGTTGACGCCGCCGTTGGTGGTCTGAACATCCAGGCCGCTTCCTTTCCAGGTATTGCCGGAAAGAGACACGTTCACGCCGCCGTTTGTTGTCCGTCCGCGAACATCGCCGGCAACGTTTGCGAGGCTGACGCCGCCGTTCATCGTTTCAAATTCGAGGTTGCCTTCGACCGAACTGATCGAGATGCCGCCGTTATGGGCCATCAATTTCAGGTTGGTCGAATTCGGTACGCGAGCTTCAAACGAGACTGACCAGCCGTTCTCGTCCGGGCCTTCGGCTTTGACCATTCCGCCCGCAGTGTTGATCCTGATGCTCGAAGCAATGCCTTTTGCGGCTTCTTCCGAGATTCCCCAAGCCTGAACACAGGCCCTTAGGAGTACGTCAGAACGGTTCTCACCTTTTACTTTAATTCCGCCGTTACGTCCGGCGTCGATATTCAGCGATCCGGCTGAAGCGACCGTCGATTCGCGAAGATCGCTGATCGAGACCTTGTCGCCATTCGACCAGTTGTTCGAGCAGAACTCTTTGTTTTTATATTCTGCCTTGAATGCTTTGTCGACCTTTCCAGCTTTGTCCTGCGAGAGAACTACACCCGCGCAAATGAACAGCATTATCCCTGCAAGCCCCAGACTTGAGGCCCATCGTATAAATGACGTCTTACTCATCTTATGATCTCCTTTCGATTGTGTTTGTTCAAAAAAATGACCTAACTAAATAGGGAAACACCGATCGAAAGGAGTTTGTGACAGGAATATTGCGGAGATCTATGGCTGCTGAGGTTCCGGGATCGAGACGGAGCGAACTTTTCTCTTCTTCCAGGCGCGCCATGTCGAAAAGCCCTCGAACGCGAGATCTTTGATGCAGCGTCGGTTGCTGAATAACAGCTTTAGCCAGGCCACTGTGCCCATCTGCGGGAAGTATATGCCGCGGAAGAACATTCGGGCGACTAGATGACTGATGCGAGTCTGTATCGGAGCATCGGAGATCGCGTCTATCGCGGCTCGATTTCGCTCAGGGCTGTAAGAACGTGACCATGCCGAGATAGTCTCTGTCCTCGCCTCCTCGATTGTCATCTTCGCCGGCTTATGAGCCATGACGAACTGAGCAAAATCCTGCCAATGCTTGGGTCGTTCAAGGCGTCCCGCTTTCTGAAGCCTTTCATATAGCGGCGTGGCTGGAAAAGGGGTCAATTGACCAAATACCGGTAGGCCGGGAGCCCAGCTTTCGATCTCGTCAACTGTACGGTCAGCAACGCCGACCGTGTCGTTATCCATTCCGAAGATGAACGAGGTGATCGCGTATATATTTCGTCGGGCAAGTCCGTCAAGGACCGATTTGTAGTTCGCGGGCTTCGAGAAGGTCTTATTAACGTCGGCCATGTTGGCGGGGTCGATCGACTCCATTCCAATAAAGACCCATGTTCCACCGGAATCTGCGATGAGATCCACCAGTTCCTCGTCGGCGAGCAAGTTTGCACTGATCTGTGCGACCCACGGAAGCTGTGCTCCGGCCGCAATAATGTCACGAAGCAGCGATTTGAGCCGCTTTTTGTTGATCGCGAGATTGTCGTCGATGAAGAAGACGGCGATCTGACCTTTTTCTTGTCTTGCTCTAGCCTTCAGGCGCAGAAGTTCCTCAACGACGCTTTCATTAGTTCTAAACCTGATAGAGTCGCCGAAAAAGCCAGTTACCGTGCAGAATTCACAACCGTAGGGACATCCGCGGCCGGTCTCGATCGGCACAACAAAGAATTTACCCCAGCCCGCTCCGAGCTTCGACATCACCGGCCGCAAGAAGCGCGGCACGAGGCTAAATTGTTCAAGGTCGAGTGTTTCCCAAGGAATGTGCGGATATTCCTGCAAGCCGGGCTTGATATCATTGCCTTTCTCGTCTACCTCGGGTTGATAGATCTGTTTGAGACGGCCGTTGGCGGCGTCTTCAACGATCAGCGGCCAAGTCGCGTCGGCTTCGCCGAGGGCAACGGCATCGGCGTGCTGAGGCCCGCCGTCAAGTCCAAGGGCTTCGTCCGGGCACTCCGTCACGTGCGGGCCACCCATTACAACCTTTATCCCAGCCTCTCGAAGCGAGTCAGCAACGAGATACGCCCGTGCGACCATGCGGGTCATCGATCCGATGCCGACGAGACCGATATTCTCGTCCAGGCAATATTGGACAAGTTCCGACCGGGACATCGCCTTCGCGTTTCCGTCGATCAGAATTACCTCATGTTCCTTTGGGGTCAGTGCCTGTAGAAGAAACATCCACAGGTGGGGCATGAAATTGCGCGTGACACCGTTATCAGGGTTGTAGAGTAGTATCTTCATTGTTAAGTGTGAAAGCCTCGAGGACCGGCGATACCGTTGCGGCCGGCCTACGCACGCTGAGCAAATGAGAATATACTATCCCGAAACTACTTCGACGAGTTCGGCAGTTTCTTTCGCTGTCTTAGGTTTTGGCTTATCGTAACCTTTCCGCATCACTAGCACGATCGAATTGAGTTTGATCTTACGTCTCGCCGGGGAGGATGCGGGTTCTTCAGTATCAGCATAATCGTAATCGAACGAATATGTAAAATGTCCCGCAGCAAGTTTTTTGCAGACGTCTTCCGCAATGTGGAAGGTAAAGGCGTCAGCGTATTTGCCGTGGCTTTCATCGACGTGGCTTTCATCGACGTGGCCGAGTAGTTCGCCGGCGGCGTCATTCAGGTAAACCGGAACGCTCGCGGCATTCTCGCAACGGCTGTAAAGATCACCAAGGACGTGCCGACGCGACATTGTGAGGGGTTGATTGCTCATTGATTTCGCCTCCCTAGCGAACACTTTTCCGGGGGTAACAAACCGATGCCGGCCAGCAACAATTGCGGCCGGCATCGATGTTAAGATTCAAGGTCCGGTTGGGATATTACCAGCCTGATTTGCCGTAGCCGCCGCGTCCACCGCCGCCGCCATAGCCACCACCGCCGCCACCGCCGCCGCGGTTACCACCGCCGCCGCCACCGTAGCCACCACGTCCACCACCGCCGCCACCGCGGCTTTCCTGCGGTTTAGCTTCGTTGACCTTCAGTTCGCGGCCATCGACTTCTTTGCCGTTAAGCTGAGCGATAGCGTTTTCGCCTTCTTCTTTCGACGACATTTCGACGAATCCAAATCCGCGTGAGCGGCCGGTTTCGCGGTCTTCGATGATGTTGGTCGATTCTACGGTGCCGATCGCGCCGAAGATCTCGTTAAGGTCCTGGCTCGATGTGTTGAAGGACAAATTTCCTACGTAAAGTTTCATTGACATTATACTATTCCTTTTCCCGGATAGGCCGGGCCCGCTAACAAGAAGCTTCGAATTTGCGGGCCTGCATATATGAAAAGGCCGCTTTCGGATTACTCAAAAAACAAGTTGAGAGCTACTTCTGACTGATTGACTAAGACCTTCTCTCAAACTTATCCGAAAACGCTTAAGGCGAAGCGCATCGACAGAATCGACGCGAGAGTAGGATGAATTGTTTACAGCGTGACACGTTATCGGCCAAATAGCAACAAGAGAAGTCAGAAGCCGAGATGCGACAGTAAAGAGTGAAGCGCCCGTTTACAAGCTATTTACACAAGCTATTTATAAGGTCATGGGCGTTCCTGATTCACCCGGCGGCACTTCTTTTTGCTCTCGACAGATCGCAGCGGAATAGATCTCGGGCCGACGGGCATAATCTAATATCCGAAAGGAAATAATGGGGGCGAAGTCGCTTTTGGGTAAATGGCTAAAATTGGAGGAGGATCCTTGGCACGCTTTTGACGCCGAGGCAACGCGGTGGATCCCTGATGTTTTCAGGGTTGCCGTGTGGCTGACTCGTGACCGCGATGACGCCGAGGACCTTGTTCAGGAAACGATGATACAGGCAATGAGGTCATTTCATCGTTACGAACCCGGAACCAACTGCCGGGCCTGGCTGATCGCTATTCTTCACAATCTCAACCTGAAGCGTCTGAGAAAGCTCGGCCGGGTGAAGATGGTGGACTCGCTTGAGGACGAGATCGCGGAGACGATCATGCTTGAGCCATCCGTGCCGGAGAACTTGGAGGACAAGCAGATAATTGACGCCCTGAGCGAACTCCCGGATGCCTTCAAAAGCGTAGTCATTCTCGCCGACATTGAAGAATTTTCCTACAAAGAGATATCGCAGATCCTGGACGTGCCGATCGGCACGGTAATGTCCCGGCTTAGCCGAGGCAGAAAGATACTGCGGCAGCAGTTGGCCCAGGTTGCGAGGGAGTATGGAGTCGGCGGCGGCAGGCAACTGACGGCAGGATAAAGGACCAAGTTTATGAATTGCGCGGAATTTAGAGAAATGTCAGAGGCTTACCTGAACGATGAGCTGTTGGTTGAAACGAACATTCAGGTTTTCGGCCATCTAGAGCTTTGCGAGAAGTGCCGCGAGGACTTCAAGATCAGAAAAGAGCTGCGATATCGGATCCGCAAGGCGGCGATCGCCTCGGACGATCTTGCGGTAGACCCGGCTTTCGTTGCCCGTCTCTCGGCGTCTCTGAGGGAGCATGCGGCCAATCGTCAGCCAGCTTGGTCCGTATGGTTTTCAACTTTTCGGCTGGCAGCGGCGACTTTGGCCATTATGGTACTTGCCGCTGCGGCTTATCTAGTTGCTCCGCAGATCTTTACCGGTTCAGGTGATCTGCGGGCTTCAGTGATCCGCACGCTGACGGAAGCTTCATTGATGGCTATCGCCCAGCATGATGACTGTGCGGTCGAGAAAATGGAAATGTGGACGTCCGGTTCGGTGCCGATCACACCCGCTGGCCAGGCCCTGGCAACGGCCGTTCTCGGGCCCGTTTCTGAAGGTTTCGACAAGAATTTCAGGCTAACGCACGCTCACGACTGTGCTTTTGAAGGACGCATATTCTCGCACGTCATCCTTGATAGGAACGGGCACACTATCTCAGTGTTTATAGACAAAACTCAAAGCTCCGAGTTGAACGGGATCGAGCCCGGTATTCTGGTCTCGGAAAAACAACAAGGTCTACAGGTCGCTTTCTTTGCAAAGGACGGCAAGGGGATATTCGTTATCTCCGACCTGCCGGAATCGGAAAATATGTCACTCGCCCGTTCGCTTTCAGGATCGCTCAGGCTGCCAGCACGTGTATAGTCGGTGTCGGGCGTCTAAGAGACCTTAACAACAAGGCCCTCAGTGCTGATCTTGTAATTAAGTACCTCGGCACCGGGTTCGGCGGACAATGCGGATCCGACCTCCGATTTCCGGCCTTCTTCACAGAAAAAAGCGATGCAGCCTCCACCGCCGGCACCGCAGACCTTAGCGGCGATCGCACCATTGTTCAGAGCCGTTTCTATCAGCTCGTCCATATGTGGCGTCGTGATCATGGGCGACAGCCGTTTGCGATGCGGGAACGCTGCCTTTAACAGGTCGCCGACCTTGGTCCAATCGCCTTCGATCAATGCAACACGCAGATCGGCGGCGGTGTCGCGGATGCCTTCAAAAACGTCAAACAGTTCGCGGTCGCCATCTATATGGCGCTTGGTTATCTCCCAGTTATTCGTTCCTGAGTTGCGCGGCTCGCCGGTGTAGAGAACGACCACCCGGTCGTGAAGCGTTTCGAGATCTATGTCGAGAGGTTCGCGGCGAATGCCGTCCGGTGCAAAATGTATCGATGCGGCTCCGCCAAACTGGGCCGAGTAATAATCCTGAAAACCGGTCGGGACTTTAATGACCTGACACTCTACGTTTGCGGCGATCGGGATGAATCGGTCCGGCGAATATCGGTCGCCGACAAGCTTATTCAGGGCTCCGATACACGCAATATTCAGGGTTGAGGACCCGGCGAGGCCCGCACCCGCAGGTGCCTCTGACTCAGTGATCATGTTAAAGCCGGTCTCGGGCTTGAAGAAATAAACCAGCTTTGAAAGCAGTTCCAGCCTCGGCTCATTTTTCAGCTCACTGATCTTGTTGAGCGAAGTCTCGAACTTCACACCCCGGTCGATCGATTCGAGGACGATCTGGTCGTCATCACGTGTTTCAATACGGCACTTTGCCAGCAGATCGACCGCGAAATTAACGGTCGATGCCCCTTCGTGAAAGAGAAATAGCGGCGGAATGTCAATGGTTCCGCCGGCAAGGTCGACCCTTGTCGGGGCAGAGGTTTCGATGATCATAAATCAATTGAGATTAAGGTGAATATAAGGCCAATATGCAAAAAGACTGGATATCTTAGCGTATTCTTCCGCCGGTAGGGTAACTCGCAGGATCACTTTTTTGCAGCTTTCGAGGTTTCGGGCTTCGGCTTTTCCTCTTCCGGTTCGTCGTCCATGCGGTTAGCATCGCGCGTAAGGTGCAGTCTTTCGCTCAGGTCGTGAAGCTTTTCCTGGGCGATCTCCTCGATCGCGTGCAGTTTTTCCTCGATCATGTGGATCGTTTCAGGGCTTGCTTCTTCGACCTTTTCGGAGAGCCAATATCGCTCGACCGCATAGATCAGAATGACAGCGAAAAGGATGACGAAGAACAGGGCGATCCCAACCTGCCTAAAGTCGCCTATTATAGACGTGATCGCACCACTGAAAAACCACCCCGTTCCACCGAGGATCAAAACCCAGAGCGAACAACTGATCGCGTCGAGAACCAGAAATTTCAAGAAGGGCATCTTGGCAATGCCGTAGAACACGCACATCGCGACGCGGATTCCGTAGATGAATTTCGATATAACAAGGGCGAATTTTCCGAATTTGGCGATCAGCTTCTCAATACGCGGCTGAGCCATCTGATAGAACCGGTAATCCTGTGCGTTTTGATGAAAGACCCTGCCGATGCCATAGCCGATGTGGTCGCCTACCATTCCGCCCAGCGTTCCGGCGATAAATACCTGCAGAAAACTATAGTTCCCGAAGAACTGCCGCTGGGCCATGGCTCCGGACATAAGTAGTGTGATGTCGCCCTCGATCGTACAAAGCGCAAATACGGCGTAAATGCCGTATTGCTCGATGATCTGGGATAGCTGATCCATAAAAAGGCACTGACCACCGGGAATCCGAAGGACTCTGAAAGAGTAGCTTTCGAGGGCGATGCAGTCAAACTATTCAGTAGCGTCGATAGGTGCAGTTATTAAGTCAAATATTGTTTGACAGTTACACAGGCTGTGTCTAAAATCGCGTTAGTCCAAGGAAAAGAATCGTTTATAAAATGGCTGAATCCCCGAGTCACGGTCGTAAAAGCATCGGTATCGAGGTGTCGTCTTCGATGCTGAATGCCGTTTGTATCGATGAGGCAGGCACGATCGCGAAGACCGTCAGAAAAGACTATGCCGCGGAATCGGGAGCGGTCGAGCAGGTTGCCGCATTCGTTGCTGAATTGAGGAGCGATCTAGGCGAGTTCGAATCGGTCGGCGTCGCCGTGCCGGGCCTGATCAGCCATGATACCCGTCGAGTGGCGTTCTCCGCCCACATTCCGGAACATTCTGAGATCGACCTAGCCAAAGGTGTGCATGAGGCCACAGGACTGCCGACGGTCATAGAGAACGACGCGAACGCAGCCGCCTATGGGGAATTTCGCCTCGGTGCCGGACGCGAAAGCCGCAATCTATTTTACGCGACCCTCGGCTCGGGGGTAGGCGGTGCGTTCATTTTCGACGGCTTGATCTGGAGGGGGAAGGCCGGATTTGCCGGCGAATTCGGATACGTAGCGATCAACTCTGAAGGTATGCGGCTCGAAGATGTTGCGTCCTCTGCGAACATTATACGCAGGACACGAAGCCGGATACTTCAGGACAGTACTTCATCGCTAAGCAGCCTCGAGGCTGTCGACATCGGCATCGTTGACATTGTTAGTGCGGCAGAAACTGAGGACGACCTGGCCCAGATGATGCTTGGCCGAACCGGAGATTATGTAGGAACGGCGATCGCGAGTGTTATCAATCTGCTTAATATTGAAACGATCGTCCTAGGCGGTGAGTTGATGGAGGCGGGCCACTACGTTCTTGATGCTGTCGTCAGCCGGGCGAGGGAATTGTCGTTCGGTCCGTCGTTCGCGAGTACGCGGATCGTTTCGGGAACTCTCGGTCGAAATGCTGCAGCTGCCGGCGTTGCTCTGATCGCCGCGGACGGCCAAGAAGATGCCGCTCCAAAAAGGTAATTTGCCTTATTAGGAATGCTAATTGAGCGAAAAGTTGCTATCAGACTGGCATGGGCATATTTTTAAGCGTGGAATTTGCGGATTTCAAAAGATTTAGTAATATTGGTTGATAGTTTTTACGGTTAGTTTTCTCAAGCAAATAATTCGCACATTCCCCGGCTTTTGGTTTCTTTGAAAACCTGAGAAACGCCGGAGTTTAGCTTTTGTAATCCGCGGTACGCGAGCGAGTCATAACGATGGCACAATTCTTTAGTAAAAGTGCAAACAATATCGCCAGGATCTCGATGCTGATGGGCGTTGTTCTGGCCGGAACGGCCTTCTTTGTGTACACGCAAGTGGCCCGTTCCTCATACTTGACAGGGCGCTATCTCGAAAAACAGCAGCCCGTGCAATTCAGTCATAAGCACCACGTAGGCGATGACGGCATCGACTGCCGCTATTGCCACTCGACGGTCGAGACAACGGCTTCGGCTGGCATGCCTCCGACCCAGACCTGCATGAACTGTCACAGCCAGATCTGGGCGGATAGCCCTTATCTCGAACCCGTTCGAGCAAGCTATCGCGATAATAAACCGATCGAATGGGAACGCGTGCACGATCTGCCGGAATACGCATATTTTAACCACAGTATTCACGTTGCCAAGGGCGTCGGCTGTTCCACCTGTCACGGCCAGATAGACAATATGGCCGCTGTCTATCAGGAAAACACGCTCCAGATGGAATGGTGCCTGGCCTGCCATCGTGAGCCAGAGAAGTTTATCCGTCCGAAGTCCGAGATCTATAACATGCAATGGCAGGACGGCGACCTTTCGGCCCAGGAACGTTTGGATCTGAAGGCGAAGTACAAGATAAGAAGTAAAGAGATGATGACCAGCTGTTCGGTCTGTCATCGTTAAAAAGGCACTATTAAAGGGAATCAACTGAAAAATGCCGAGCCCCGAAAGTAAACAAAACTTTGCGTCAATGCGTGAGCGTATCCTGTCCGAAAGCGGCAAGGATTACTGGCGCGGCGTTGAAGAATTTGCCGATACACCGGAATTCGAAGAGTTTGTAAAACGTGAATATCCGGCTCACGGCCAGGAATGGAATGACCCCGTAACCCGCCGCAGTTTCTTGAAGGTGATGGGTGCGACGCTCGCCTTCGCCGGCTTGAGCGGTTGCGTTATTCAGCCTGCTGAGAAGATCGTTCCCTATGTCCGTCAGCAGGAGGACATGCTTCCCGGAAAGCCCCTGTTTTTTGCAACCTCGATGTCGATAGGTGGTGTTGCCACCGGCCTGCTGGCCAAGTCTTTTGAGGGACGCCCGGTCAAGATCGAGGGAAACCCTGAGCACGTCGGAAGTCTTGGTGCGACCGATATTTTTGCACAGGCATCTCTTCTGGACATGTACGATCCGGACCGGTCGCAAAGCCTGCTCTATCGCGGCGAACCCAAGACCTGGCTGGATTTCACCACCGCGTTCCGTGCGGCTGTCGCCGAGAATGGAAAGGATGGCGGTGCCGGCGTCAGAATTCTGACCGAAACGGTGACGTCACCCACACTTCTGGCTCAGATCAAACAGCTCCAGACGGAATTGCCGAACATGAAATGGGTCCAGTACGAACCCGTTAATAATGATAACGCAATCGCGGGTGCCAAGCTTGCATTTGGATCGCCTGCACACGCCGTTTACAAGTTCGACAAAGCAGAGCGTGTCTTGCTGCTCGACGCCGACATCTTTTCCGGTTCAAATCCACGGTACATGGCCGACGCGATAAAGACCCGGCAGTTGTCGGACACGGCAGCAATGAGCCGAATGTACGTTGTTGAGTCAACGGCGACGCTCGCAGGCTCCAAGGCGGATCATCGCTTGGCCGTGAGGCCGAGCCAGGTTGCCGAGATCGCAAAGGCGGTCGCCAAATCCGTCGGCGTCGCGGGAGCAAATACAACTTATGCAGAGAACGCGGCATGGATCGCTGCACTTGCGAAAGACCTGAACGAGCACAAAGGCAAGTCTCTTGTTGTGGCTGGCGACCATCAACCGCCGATCGTGCATGCGCTGGCTCATTCTATCAACGGTGCTCTGGGCAACGTCGGGCAGACAGTCACCTACACCGAGCCGCTTTCTCCATACGAAAAGACACAGACCGAACAGTTGCGCGAATTGGTTGCCGACATTGACGGCGGGTCGGTGAAAATGTTGGTCGTACTTGGTGCGAACCCTGCGTACAACGCTCCAAGCGATCTGCTCTTCAGTTTGGAGCGAATGAATAAGGTACCGCTCCGCGTTCACCTTGGCCTGCACTTTGATGAGACCGCCGCGGTGTGCAACTGGCACGTTCCGGCAAAACACTATTTGGAAGGCTGGAGTGATTCCCGTGCCTATGATGGTACGGTGACCCTCGTCCAGCCTCTCATCGAGCCGCTTTACGGAGGAAAGAGTGCTCACGAGATCGTGCAGCTTTTCTTCCGCGAGAATTTCGATAAGAAAGATCTCGATATTGTTAAGGGATTTTGGCAAACGCAGACCATAACACCGGCGGCACCTGTTGCCGCACCGACCCCGCAGCCGTCGGCCTCGCCCGCCGTCGACCATTCGGCAAACCCAGCGGCTCACGCGGGCGGTGCGATCATGACGCCTCAACCAACGCCTGCTGCGGATGCGTCAAGAGGGACGATAACAATAGCCGAGCGTCCGGCGGCAATGCCTTCGCCCGCTCCGGCAGCAACTGCAGCTGCTCCGGCGGCGCCGCGGACTTTTGAAGACAACTGGCGTAAGGCCGTTCACGACGGTTATGTGCCCAACACGGCGTTGCCGGCGAAGTCGGTTACGGCCACCTCTGCATTCCTGAGCCAGCCTGAAGTAAAACCTTCCGGCTCGGGGCTTGAGATCTCGATCTTGCCTGACCCAAGCGTCTATGACGGACGCTTTACTAATAATGGATGGCTCCAGGAGCTGCCGAATCCGCTTAACAAAGTAACGTGGGAAAACGTGGCCTTGGTCAGCCCGCGAACTGCTATCGAGCTTCAATTGAATCGCGGCAACGATCCGGACGAAATATCCGGCGGTGAGCGCGGGACGGCATTCATTAATACTTACGGTTCGAACATGTCGGCCGATACTGTAAGGCTGACCTACCAGGGAGCACAGATCCAAAAGCCCGTTCCCGTTTGGATCGCGCCCGGACAGCCGGATGGGGTTGTCACTATATTTATGGGCTATGGCCGCACGAGGGCCGGGCGGATAGGTACTCCGGATGGCGTGCCACTTGGCTACAGTGCGTTCGATGTTCAGCGGTCGGATGCGATGAACCACGGCTTTGGCTCGATCGAGAAAACGGGCGAGAAGGTTGAGATCGCGACGACGCAGATCCACTTCAATATGGAAGGCCGCGATATTCTCCGCGTCTTTGATGTCGATGTATTCAAGGCGGACCCGAATATAGGCCATCAGGAGAACTTCTACGATAAGTCGATGTACAAAACGGCTTACGACGAGGTCTATTCCAAGCAGTACGCCGAGAATAACAAATGGGGAATGACGATCGACCTGAACGCGTGCGTCGGCTGCAATGCCTGCGTTCTTGCGTGCCAGGCCGAGAATAACATCCCGGTCGTAGGTAAAGAGCAGGTCGAGAAGAGCCGAGAAATGCACTGGCTCCGGGTCGATTCCTATTTCACTGGCGGCGATATTAATAATCCCGAAGGGCTTCACTTCCAGCCGGTCCTGTGCCAGCAATGCGAGCAGGCACCCTGCGAGGTCGTTTGTCCGGTCACCGCAACGGTCCACAATCCCGAAGGGCTCAACGACATGGTCTATAACCGCTGTGTCGGAACGCGGTATTGCTCAAATAACTGTCCTTATAAGGTCAGAAGGTTTAACTTCCTGCTTTATCAGGATTGGGATACGCCACAGTACAAACTCATGCGTAACCCGGAAGTTTCGATCCGCAGCCGCGGCGTTATGGAGAAGTGCACGTATTGCACCCAGCGCATTTCGGCGGCACGCATCGAAGCTCAAAAGGACGCACGGCCGATCGCGGACGGCGAGATCCTGACGGCTTGCCAGTCGGCTTGCCCGACCGGTGCGATCATCTTCGGCGATATGAACGATCCGCTAAGTAAGATCGCGAAGTCGAAGAAAGATCACCGCAACTACAATCTTTTGAATGAATTGAATACTCAGCCTCGGACGACCTATCTGGCCGGGCTGAAGAACCAGAACAAGGAAATGCCTGACTACAGGCCGTTGAAAGTTCCGAAAGTACATGGCCCAGCGAAGGCCGAAGGTGAAAAGACCGAAGGCGGACATTAAGGCGTTCGCGTCCGACAAACTGAAGTTTGTCGCCGACTGAGACAAACTTCAGTTTGTCCGACAAAAGAAAATATGGCTGACTTAAAGGAAATTCAGGAAAGGGTATATCCGCCGATGGTCGAGGGCGATCATACGTTCGCGACCGTTTCGGACAAGATCGGTGACCTGACCCTCAAGAAGAAGACGCCGTATCACTGGTTTATCGGTTTTGCGATCGCTTTCATGGTCGCCCAGCTTCTGCTCTTCGCTGTTACCACGCTGCTTGCACGCGGCATCGGAGTTTGGGGAAATAACCAGCCGGTCGGTTGGGCATTCGATATTATCAATTTCGTTTGGTGGATCGGCATCGGCCACGCCGGAACGCTGATCTCGGCAATTCTGCTGCTGCTCAATCAAAAGTGGCGCACGTCGATCAACCGTTTTGCCGAGGCAATGACGCTTTTCGCCGTTGCCTGTGCCGCGATGTTCCCCCTGCTGCATACCGGCCGGCCGTGGCTTGCGGCTTATTGGTTGTTCCCGTATCCGAATACGATGGGGATCTGGCCGAACTTCCGTTCGCCGTTGATCTGGGACGTCTTTGCGGTATCGACCTACGCGACGATCTCGCTTTTGTTCTGGTACGTGGGCCTGATTCCTGACCTTGCAACCTTGCGCGACCGGGCTAAGAATAAATATTTCAAGCTGGTATATGGCCTATTGTCATGGGGCTGGCGTGGTTCCGCACGGCACTGGCACCGATATGAGATAGCTTATCTGCTGCTTGCGGGTATCTCAACACCGCTCGTGCTTTCGGTTCATTCGATCGTTTCGTTCGACTTCTCGGTTTCACAGGTTCCGGGCTGGCACGCGACGATATTCCCTCCCTATTTTGTCGCGGGTGCGATCTTCGCGGGATTTGCAATGGTGCTGATCCTCTGTATCCCGCTTCGCGTTTGGTACAACATGAAGGATTTCATTACCGACACCCATCTTATTTATATGGGTAAGGTGATGCTTGCGACCGGGCTGATCGTGGTGTATGGCTACGCAATGGAAGCTTTCTTCGGCTGGTACAGTGCCAGCGAGTATGAAGTCTTCATGGTCAAGAACCGCATCTGGGAAGGCCCGTATTGGTGGTCATACTGGTTGCTCATCATATGTAATGGCCTTTCCATCCAGCTACTTTGGTTTAAACGCTTTAGGGAAAGCCCATTCTGGCTTTTCATGATCTCGATCGTGGTCAGTGTCGGTATGTGGCTGGAACGTTTCGTTATTATTGTTACGAGCCTTAACCGAGACTTTCTTCCTTCGTCATGGGCAATGTACAGCCCGACGATTTTTGATTGGTCGATGTTCATCGGCACTATCGGTTTCTTCTTCACGCTGCTCTACTTGTTTGTCAGGTTCCTGCCGGTCATTTCGATATTCGAGGTGCGGACTTTGTTGCCGGACGCCCATGTTCACGGCCACCAGCAGGATTTTGATGAGAGTGTGAACGAGGTCGAATACACGTGGGAAAGGACCGACGAGCCAAACAAGTAGGACGGGTTTGGAATTGTTGATATGAAAGACGATATCTACGGAATAATGGCGGAGTTCGACACGCCCACCGAATTGGTGGACGCGGCGACTAAGGCCCGCCTGGCCGGGTACACCAAAACGGACGCGTTCTCGCCGTTTCCGCTTCACGAGATCGACGAAGCGCTCGGCATCAAACGCAGCATCCTGCCGATGCTCGTCTTTTGCGGCGGTGTGACCGGGTTGCTGTCAGGGATCGCGTTGCAAGTGTTCGTCCACTACATCGATTACCCATTGAATATCGGCGGCAGGCCCTATCTTAGCTGGGTGTCTTTCGTCCCGCCGGCATACGAGCTAACTATCTTGCTCGCCGGCTTTACCGCAGTTTTCGGAATGTTGTTCCTAAACGGGCTGCCGCGGCCCTATCATCCGGTGTTTAACGTACCGAGGTTCGCGCTAGCAACCCGTGAAAAGTTCTTTTTGGTCATCGAGGCAGCAGATCCGAAATACCGCTACGACGATGTCAGGTCGTTTATGGAAACTCTCAAGCCGCAGGAGGTGTTCGATGTACCTGAATAACCGCTCTGCGGAAATAAAAAGTAAAAAGGAAAAAGTAAAAAATATGAAACGGCCTGCCGGTTTTGCCTTTTTAATTTTTACTTTTGCCTTATTAACAGGCTGCGGCGTTCGCTTCGATATGCAGGATCAGCCGCGTTACAAGGTCTATAAGAAAGAAGACGGCACATTTTTCAATGACCACCTTTCTTCGCGAATGCTGCCCGATGGAACTGTCGCCCGTGGACTTTTGAAGGAGAACAAGGCTCTTTACACTGGCAAGATCGATAATCCGAATCCGAACGCTCAGGTCGCGACGACCACAAATGCTGCAGGCAACACCATCGTTACAAGTTTCCCAAATGCGATCGATGAGTTTCCGATCCCGGTGACCAAGGAATTAGTTGACCGAGGGCAGGATAGGTACAACATTTACTGTATCGTCTGTCACGGCCCCGTGGGCAGCGGCGATGGTATGATCGTCCGTCGCGGGTTCGGAGCTCCGCCGACATATCACGACGACAGGCTGCGTAACGCACCGGTCGGGCACTTTTTTGACGTGATAACCAATGGTTGGGGCAAGATGAACGGCTACGCTCCTCAGATCTCGGCCGATGACCGATGGGCGATCGTCGCTTATATTCGGGCCTTGCAGCTTAGTCAGAACCCGGAAGAGGTATCGAAAGTGAATGCAAATCCGGCGGCGAACACGGCGGCGCCCCACGGAGCACCGGCCGCGACGACGCCCGGAGGTGGACATTAATGGCTGATAGCGGAAATTACCAAGCACCTGCCGACCTTAACCGCCTTCGCACAATTGCGTTGGGTGCGGGCGGCATCGCTTTGATCGTTTGGGCGATCGGAACGTATTTCAACGTCGAGCAGGGGCTGCGTTCGTGGCTTTTGGGCTTTATATTTTGGGGCGGGATCTCGATCGGCAGTATTGGCGTTCTGATACTTCAGTACCTGACCGGTGGAGCATGGGGCGTTGTCATTCGCCGAATTGTCGAGGCAGGTTCGAGAACGTTGCCGCTGGTCATCCTTCTGTTTGTGCCGCTCGCCGTTGGCGTTACGCAGCTTTACGAATGGACGCACTTACCGCCGACCGACTATGTAATGCAACATCGCGGTTGGTTTATGACGCCGGAGAGCTGGATTCTGCGGTCGGTAATATATTTCGCTCTTTTCTATGTGATGATGCACCTCCTCAACAAGTGGAGTGCCGCACAGGACAAGACTACAAATTACGAGGACGCCGAAAAGTATCTCGGCAGGGCGACCGCATTTTCCGGGCCCACAATGGTCATTTACGCGTTGGTCGTTACATTCGCGGTCGTCGACTGGGTGATGACCCTTGATCCGCACTGGTTTTCGACCATGTGGGGCCTGTTGTTCGTTGCCGGATGGGCATTGAGTTGCTTCTGTTTCACGGTAACCATTCTTGCGTATTTGTCGGACAAGGCTCCAATGAACCGGGTTATCGGCAAGCGGCATTTTCACGACCTGGGTAAATTAATGCTTGCACTCACGATGGTGTGGGCGTATTTCAACTTTTCGCAGTTCCTGATCATCTGGTCCGGCAATATCCCCGAAGAAACGGGCTGGTACATCATCCGAATGTCTAAGGGTTGGGGCCTTATCGGTATTGCGTTGGTTCTGCTCCATTTCGCTTTTCCATACTTACTTCTTCTCCGACAGGACTTGAAGAAGAAAGCGAAAGTGTTGGCAAGCATCGCGATCTTCATTCTTGTGATGCGGTTGGTCGATATGTTCTACCTGATCTCGCCGAATCCTAGGATCTCGACACACGGTAAGAGCCTCGAGCTTGCCCTCAGTTTTAGCTGGATGGACATTGTCGCCCCGATAGCGATCGGCGGTATTTGGCTGTGGTATTTCTTCGGCCAGTTGATGAAGCGGCCGCTTGTTCCTGTAATGGACCCATTCCTCGAGAGTGCGATCGAGCATGGGCATGGACATTGATGCGGGACGAAGTTTTATGAGTTCGAAACACGAAAAATCATTCGTCGATTTTGAAAAGCCGTATGAGCAGAACCTCATCGGGCTCAAAGGGATATTGTACTTTGGCGTCGGGTTATTTCTGCTCATCGTTGTCACCTTCGGGCTTATGTGGGCTTTTCAGGGTGTGCTTGAAGAATACGCCAAGGAAGAAAAGAAGTCGCAGAACCTTTTGCCGCTGAGCGACAAGGAGAAACTGCCGCCGGAGCCGAGGCTTCAAGCCGCGCCAGGATTCAAGGTGGAGGGGCCGAACGGCCCGGTGAACCTCGAATTGAAGGCGCCCCAATCCGAATATTGGGAGCTCAAGAAGCAGTGGGACAAGGCCTGGAAAGAAGGCCAGAAAGACACCAAGACCGGCACCGTGATCACGATGCCGATCGATAAAGCTAAAGAGCTTGTCTTGCAGAAGAGTCTTAAGGCGAAGTCGGGGCCCGATGCCGAAAAAGCGGCAAAAGAGCCGTCGTTGATTTTGTCCGATGCGAGTTCGGGACGATTTACCTCTTTGAGGCGCCGATAGTATTGGTGAATTATGAACAAGTTGTCAGCAAAATTTAGTTTTATCAAGCTGATAGCAGTTTCGGCGCTTTTGGCCGCTTCTCTTGCGTCTGCAACACATGCGCAAAAAAGCGAACATTACAATTCGCCTCTTTATTCCCCGAAGAAATATGACCCTTCGTTGGGCACGAGCCACGGACTACCCGAAGCTTTAAAAAAGACCGGCATCGAGCAAAAGCTTGGCGGCCAGATGCCTCTCGATACCGAGTTCAAGGACGAGAACGGCAATACTGTAAAGCTTGGGGAGTTTTTCAATAAGGGAAGGCCGGTGGTCATTGCGTTCGTCTATTACGAATGCCCGATGCTCTGCAATGAGGTGCTCAACGGTCTGACTGGTACGTTGAAGGGAATTTCCTTCGACGCCGGTAAAGATTTTGACGTTGTCGCGATCAGCTTTGACGCACGGGAAAATGACAAACCCGAGCTGGCCCGCAACAAGAAGGACAGTTACATGGCCCGTTACGGCAGGCCGGGTACCGAGAAAGGGTGGCATTTCCTGACAGGAACGGAGGCGTCGATCAGATCGGCAACCGAGGCGGCAGGGTTTGGCTTCCAGTGGGATGAAAAGAGCAACCAATTCGCCCACGCCGGCGGAATAATGATCACGACGCCGGACGGCAAGCTGGCACGCTACTTCTACGGCATCGATTATTCACCGAAAGATGTGAAATTCGGGATCATGGAGTCTGCTGAAAGCCGGGTCGGCAATCCGGCCGAACAGCTCTTGCTCTATTGCTATCATTACGACCCATCGACGGGCAAATACGGCCTTGCTGTGCTGACCATAATGCGGATCGGGGCGGTTCTTACAATTCTCGGAATGGGAGCGATGGGACTGGTTTTTTGGCGAAGGAATAAGGTGAAAAAGTGAAAAAGGGTAAGAGTGAAAAGGTTTTCAAACACTCGTATCTGCTTTTTCACATTTCAACATTTTCACTTTTACCTTTGATTTAGAGTATGCAAACGAATTCGTGGGTACCATTTTTTCCGGAGCAGGCGTCGACTTTCGCCTGGCAGGTTGACGCGCTGTACGCCTATTTGATCGTCGTCAGCGTCGCGTTTACCATCCCGATCGTCGCCGCGATCTTCTTTTTCGCACTTAAATACCGCGAAAAGGAGAAATATGCGACGCCCGAAGAAATGCACGGTTCGATAGTGCTTGAGCTAGGGTGGTCGATCGTTCCATTCATTATTTCTATGACGATCTTCCTGGGCGGTGCTTACGTTTACTACAATCAATACCGCTTGCCCGAGGACGGAATGGAAGTTTATGTCGTCGGAAAACAGTGGATGTGGAAGATCCAGCACGCGAGCGGCCAACGCGAGATCAACGAACTCCACGTACCCGTCGGAACCAACGTTAAGTTGACGATGACGACTGAGGACGTGCTTCACGATTTCTCGATCCCCGCATTCAGGACAAAGGCCGACGTTGTTCCCGGCCGCTACACTTATCTCTGGTTCAACGCGACCAAGCCGGGTAAATATCATCTCTTTTGTGCCGAGTATTGCGGCCTGAACCATTCCGGCATGGGCGGTTACGTTTATGTGATGGAGAAGGACGATTTCGCCGCATGGCAGAGCGGTAACGTTTCGGGCCAGACACCGGTCGAGCAGGGACGCGACCTGTTTGAGAACAAGCTCGGCTGTGCCTCTTGCCACGCCGGCGGCCCGCAGCAGCGTGGAGCGAAACTCGAAGGGATCTTTAATAAGGACGTTAAGTTGGTCGGCGGCCAGACGGTCAAGGCAGACGAGGCTTATATTCGCGATTCGATATTGAATCCGGGCGGACAGATCGTGGAAGGTTACCAGCCGATAATGCCGACTTTCAAGGGCCAGGTTACGGAAGAGCAACTCGTTTCGCTCGTTGCCTACATCAAGTCGCTTAGCGGTGTACAGCCCGGTTCGACCACGATGCCTGCTCCGGCGGCTGCGGCGAATACGAATGCAGCGGCACCGGCGAAACCGGCGAATGCCAACACTTCGGCCAACAGCAATAAGTAGGTTGTAACTAATAGATATGCAAGACGCAGGTTTGATCAACGCAGACAATCACGCAGAGCCGAAGATGAACTATCTGACCAATGGCAGCACGCTGAAATCGTGGCTGCTGACCAAGGACCATAAACGCATCGCGCTTATGTACCTTGTGTCGGTGTCGGCATTCTTCTTCATGGGCGGCCTTTACGCCGCAGCCATCAGGCTTGAGCTGTTGACGCCGAATAGCGATCTGCTGGAATCGGGCACCTATAACAAGGTGTTCACGCAGCACGGCGTCTTGATGATCTTCTTTTTCCTGATCCCATCGATCCCGGCGATCTTGGGCAATTTCCTGCTTCCCATCATGATCGGGGCAAAAGACCTCGCTCTGCCGCGAATCAACCTGCTTAGCCTCTATTTTTATTGGATCGGCGGAGCTTTAACGCTTTTCGCACTCTTGCAGGGCGGCGTCGACACAGGTTGGACATTCTATACGCCGTATTCGACGACGTTCTCGAATACGTTCGTGATGGCTGTCGGCCTCGGTATTTTCATCAACGGTTTCTCGTCGATCCTTACCGGCCTAAATTTTATCGTGACGATCCACACGATGCGTGCGCCGGGAATGACGTGGTTCCGCCTGCCCCTTTTCGTCTGGGCGAACTACGCGACCAGCCTTGTGATGATCCTTGGCACGCCGGTGATCGCTATCACGATCCTGCTGCTTGCCATCGAACGCGTCGCAAAAGTCGGCATCTTCGATCCGGCGATCGGCGGTGACCCGATCCTGTTCCAGCATTTGTTCTGGTTCTATTCGCATCCGGCCGTGTATATCATGATCCTGCCGGGAATGGGTGTTATCTCCGAGCTTATCTCGAACTTCTCGCGTAAAAAGATCTTTGGCTACGAGTTCATCGCATTTTCATCGATCGCGATCGCCGTATTTGGCTTCCTCGTTTGGGGCCATCATATGTTCGTCAGCGGCCAATCGGTCTATGCCGGGCTCGTTTTCTCGTTCCTGACAATGGTCGTTGCCGTGCCGTCCGCGATCAAGATGTTCAACTGGACCGCGACGATGTACAAGGGTTCGATCTCATTCGATACCCCGATGCTCTATGCCATCGGATTCATGGGGCTGTTCCTGATCGGCGGTTTGACCGGACTCTTTCTTGGTTCCATCGGTTTGACCGTTCACCTGACGGATACTTATTTTGTCGTCGCCCATTTCCATTATGTTATGGTCGGCGGCCAGGTGATCGCATATCTCGGCGGAATTCATTACTGGTGGCCGAAGATGACTGGCAAGATGTACTCCGAATTTTGGGGTAAGATCTCGGCTATGCTCGTCTTTATCGGCTTTAATCTCACGTTTTTCCCGCAGTTCATTCTCGGATATCAGGGAATGCCGCGACGCTATGCTTCCTATCCGGCTGAACTTCAGGTGCTCAACATTTTCTCGACCGCCGGAGCTTCGGTGCTCGGTGTCGGGTTGTTGATGCCGGTCGTGTATATGGTCCACTCACTGTTCTACGGCAAGCCGGCGGGCGATAATCCGTGGATGCTGCCGGGCCTTGAATGGAGAACGTCATCGCCTCCGCCGACCGAAAACTTTGAAGTAATGCCAGTCGTTACTTGGGAAGCATATG
>JANNNS010000164.1:0-38413 GCA_031398645.1 Acidobacteriota bacterium | reverse complement strand
ATCATTTGATCCCAGAGTTCTCCAAGAGATGCGCAAGATCAAGTCTGATCTTCCCTTGGCTTTCCTTGTCTCCAACAAGGACGGCGTTGAGAAAAACCTAATGAACCTCGGTTTTGACCCCGATACGTATAGCCCGCATTTCTCCCTGATCGATACGGCTTCTGTATCTATTTGTCGAAAACGAGGGATTAAAGTAGTGCCCTGGACCGTGAACGAAGTCGCAGATCTTGAACGCATGAAAGCCTTTGATCTTGACGGGATCATCACCGACTACCCCGACCGGGCAGTACGGGTATTTAAGAAGTAGCGAGGCGCAAGGGTTGATGGTGATCAAATCGACAAAGCGTTCTCCCGGCATTCTGCACTGCACAGTCACGCTTTCGCATCCCGGCCAATAACTTGGCTAACCCTTGGCGGATCTTCCCTTTGGCCTGCTAGGCATTCCCGCGGAGACAAATTCTTCTACCGCAAGAGCAAGCACAGCCCTGAGGGTTTCAGACTCCGTACCCTCTTCCCGGACGATCTCGGCACCTAGGAGAGCAATTATCTGATCAATGCTCGGTTCTGAAACAGTTACTGGGGTCATTTTGGGTTCGTCGAAATTTAGCTAGATCCACGCAACTTCCTGACATAGCCTTCCGACTGCCTCACTTCCTTCGATTTCTTCGGGGAGTGAGAGTTTAACTACTGGGAGGTAGTCAGTCAATGAAATCGACGTTAATTTTATGTTACACGGCATTCAACCGATTCCCGGACGTTCCTTTTGTAGTGGGATCACGTGGACCGATGCGTCCTGAACCTCACGAAGGAAGCGATTGATGATCGAGCCTTTGAATATTATCTCCCAGCGGGAACGTGCGGATTGGCCAAAGATGACGTGGGTTATCTCGTTTTCGTTCGCAAACTTCAATAGCTCATCGGCGACATCGCTGCCCTTTAGCTTTATGACCTCGGCTCCTAGTGATTCGGCGAGCCGAATGTTCTCTAGCAGCGTTGCATGCGTCATCGGGTCGATACGGCCTGGTTCTTCCTTTGGCGTTTCTACGTAGACAGCAAACCAATCTTTGTACGCGTGCCGCCCGACGATGCGAGCTCCTGTTCTCAGAAGTTTAGCGGCACTCCCGCGGCTTGCCATGCAGACCATCACTTTCTCCGGGACCACCGCTTGTTCCAATCCTTCTCGTTCACGATACTCGTGATCCTGTACTGACTGATGCAGAGCAACTTGCCGGAGTGCTAGTTCGCGCAAGGCCGCAAGATTTCCCTTTCGGAAAAAGTTCGTCAGCGCTTGCTCTATCTTCTCAACAGAGTAGATCTTACCTTGCCGCAGTCTCGTCCGCAGAGTGTCTATCGAAACATCAACGTCTATCACCTCGTCGGCACGCTTGAAAAAGCGGTCCGGGACTGTTTCACGGACCTTTACGCTGGTCGTCCGTTCGATCACGTCATTGAGCGATTCGATGTGCTGGATATTGACCGCGGTTATGACAGAGATACCGGCATCGAGAAGTTCCAGTACATCTTCATAACGCTTCTGGTTCTTGGAACCTTCAATATTAGTATGCGCCAATTCGTCCACTATTACAGCGGCTGGGTTCCTTTCGATAATGGCATCGAGGTCCATTTCGGCAAAGGTCTTACCCCGGTAGGAGACGACCCTTGGCGGAACTATCTCAAGATCACCTACCAGTTCCGCCGTATCTGCCCGGCCGTGCGTTTCGATCAACCCGAGAACAACGTCGATGCCCTGTTCCTTGAGGAGATGTGCATCCTTGAGCATTTGATACGACTTGCCCACACCGGCCGCTGCTCCGATGTAAACCCGCAGCTTCGCCCGCTCGGTCTCCTGCAGCATAGACAGGAGTGATTCCGGCGAAGGCCGAGTGCCGTTCACATTAGGAGCGTCAGTTGTAACAGTATCGACAAACATAAGACAATTGGATCATCGCTTGATTGCATCGAGTTCAAGGTTCAAGAGCAGCACATTAACCCGAGCCTCACCGAGTAAGCCCAGATAACGACCCTCAGTGAAACTGTTGACCAGGGCAAGCAAGTCCGTTTCACTCATTCCGCGTTCGCGGGCGACACGCGGGATCTGAAAATCGGCCGCGGCCGGTGAAATGTGTGGATCAAGGCCCGAAGCACTCGTGGTTACAAGGTCCGCCGGGACGGGCACGCCCGGATTCTCTGCCTGCAGCGTTTCCGCATCGGTCCGCACACGAACGATCAGCTTTTCGTTTGTCGGGCCGAGATTCGATCCGCTCGACGCTCCGGCATCATATCCTGTGCCGGCCGCCGATGGACGCGAACGAAAATATCCGGCCCCTGTAAAACTTTGTCCGATCAATTCAGAACCGACGATCTTTCCGTCCTTCTCGATCAATGAACCATTCGCCTGATGGGGAAAAACTACCTGCGAAACTCCCCAGACGGCAAGCGGATAACCGATGCCCAGAAGAATAGTAAAAACGAATATCACTAAAATCGATGTTATTAAGTCTTTCATTGCAATCCCCAAACTTTAGGCAAGACCAACTGCCGTAATGATCATGTCAATGATCTTTATCCCTATGAACGGAGCCACAATACCGCCGAGGCCGTATACGAGCAGATTTCGCTGCAGCAATGACGACGCCGACATTGGCCTGTACTTTACGCCTCGCAACGCGAGCGGAATAAGTCCGATGATCACGAGTGCGTTGAAGATCACAGCAGATAGTATTGCCGACTGCGGCGTTTTCAGGCCCATGATGTTTAGGGCGTTCAGTACCGGAAAAGTTGCCGCGAACATTGCCGGAATGATCGCAAAGTACTTCGCCACGTCGTTTGCTATCGAAAACGTCGTCAGAGCTCCTCTTGTCATCAATAGCTGTTTTCCTATCTCAACAACCTCAATAAGCTTCGTCGGATCGCTGTCGAGGTCGACCTTGTTGCCAGCCTCTTTCGCGGCCTGCGTGCCCGTATTCATCGCGACCCCAACGTCGGCCTGGGCCAACGCGGGTGCATCGTTCGTGCCGTCGCCGGTCATCGCCACGAGCTTGCCGTCTGCCTGCTCGCGTTTGATAAGCGCCATCTTGTCCTCGGGCGTTGCCTCGGCAAGAAAATCGTCCACACCGGCTTCTTGTGCGATCGACGCCGCCGTCAGCGGATTATCCCCGGTGATCATCACGGTCTTGATCCCCATCGAGCGAAGCTGCGAAAACCGCTTCTTCATCCCGCCCTTCACGATGTCCTTCAGATAGATCACGCCGAGCGGTTTCTTGCTATCCGCTACGACAAGCGGCGTCCCACCTGCCTTCGCGACTCGCTCAACTATCTCGCGAAGTTCCGGCGAAGGAAAATAACCGTCTGCGGTGGACAAATACTTCTCGATCGCGTCAACCGCTCCCTTTCGGATCTCGCGGCCATTGATATCGACGCCCGACATTCGCGTCTGAGCGGTGAAACCGAGGAAGTTAGCGGACGGACCAAGCTCGTGGATCTCACGTCCGCGAAGCCCGTATCGAGTTTTCGCGAGGACAACAATGGAGCGCCCTTCCGGAGTCTCGTCCGCAAGCGATGAAAGCTGAGCTGCATCCGCCAGCGAGTTCTCATCCACGCCCTTCAGCGGAATGAAATCCGACGCCTGCCGATTGCCAAGCGTGATCGTTCCTGTCTTATCTAGCAATAGAGTGTTCACATCGCCCGCAGCCTCGACCGCACGCCCCGACATCGCGAGCACGTTGTGCTGCACGAGCCGATCCATTCCCGCGATCCCGATCGCTGAGAGCAATCCGCCGATAGTAGTCGGGATCAGGCAAACGAGAAGCGAGATAAGTACGAAGATAGTCTGCCCGGCTCCCGAATAGATCGCGAGCGGCTGCAGCGTCACTACCGCCAGCAGAAAAATGATCGTCAGACCCGCGAGCAGGATGTTGAGGGCGATCTCATTCGGCGTCTTTTGCCTCGATGCGCCCTCGACCAACGCGATCATACGGTCGATGAATGTCTCGCCCGGGTTCGACGTGATCCGGACCTTGATCCAATCGGACAGCACCTTAGTGCCGCCGGTCACGGCCGAACGGTCACCACCCGATTCGCGAATGACTGGAGCCGATTCACCCGTGATCGCGGACTCGTCAATCGAAGCGACGCCTTCGATCACCTCGCCGTCGCCGGGAATGAACTCGCCTGCCTCGACATAGACAACGTCACCCAGCCGAAGCCCCGAAGCCCCGATGACCTCGGTCGAACCGTCCTTACTTATTAGTTTTGCGGTGGTCTCGGTCTTGGCTCTTCGGAGCGTATCGGCCTGCGCCTTGCCTCGCCCCTCGGCCATCGCCTCAGCAAAATTTGCAAAGAGTACGGTAAACCAAAGCCAAAGCGTGATCTGAAGTTCAAAGCCCGTCACGACCGTCGGCATGAACATGACCGCCAACATGCGAACGGTAAGAAAAACCGCCCCCACCTCAACCACGAACATAACCGGATTCTTGATCATCTTCCGCGGATCGAGCTTCGTGACCGAGCCGGTCAACGCCTGCCGAATGATCTCCGGGTCCCAAATTGAAATTGCCTTCTTCATATTGTTAGAAAACCTGTCCCGCGTACATCTGGAAATGTTCGAGTATCGGCGACAAACTCAGTGCCGGGAAGAACGTCAACGCACCCACGATCAGCACAACGCTCACGAGCAGCGTCGCGAACAACGGCGTATTGACCGGGAACGTCCCAACCGTCGCCGGAGCCTTCTTCTTCCGTGCAAGGTTTCCGGCGATCGCCAGCATCGGAATGATCATCAGGAATCGCCCGATCAGCATCGCGATCCCGATCGTCGTGTTGTACCAGGGCGTATTTGCATTCAACCCCGCGAACGCCGATCCGTTGTTGCCGGTGCCCGAGGTGAATGCGTACAAGATCTCTGACAGACCGTGCGCCCCCTGATTATTCAAGGACGTCAAACCGAAGTCGGGAGCTACCGCCGAGATCGCGGTTAGCACGAGGATCACAAGCGGAAAGATCAGTGCATAAAGCATCGCCATCTGCACGTCGTACGCCTCGACCTTCTTGCCCAGATACTCCGGGGTTCGCCCAACCATCAGCCCTGCGAGAAATACGGTCAGGATCACGAACACAAGGATGCCGTACATTCCCGCTCCGACGCCGCCGAAGATGACCTCGCCAAGAAGGATGTTCACGAGCGGCACCATACCGCCGATCGGCGTGAACGAATCGTGCATCGAGTTCACCGCACCGCATGAGGCTCCCGTCGTGACGGTTGCAAACAAAGCTGAGTTGGCGACGCCGAACCGAGTCTCCTTGCCCTCCATATTCCCGCCGACCGCTGCCTGATCGACCGTCGCATAAAATATCGGATTGCCGGCCGATTCAGCCCAATATGCAATGAACACACCTGCCAGAAACAATACCGACATCGCACCAAAGACGGCCCATCCGTGCCCCTGCGACCCGACCATTCTGCCGAGCATGTACGTGAAACCGGCCGGGATCAGAAAGATCAGAAGCATCTGAATGAGATTCGAGAAAGGCGTCGGATTCTCGAACGGATGTGCGGAGTTTGCGTTAAAGAATCCGCCGCCATTCGTTCCCAGCATTTTGATCGCCAGTTGCGACGCGACCGGCCCCTGCGCGATCGTCTGCGAATCGATCGTTTTGTCCTCCTTCACGTTCTCGCCTGCTTCGTCCGTGATCACGTTGCCGTCAGCGTCCTTCTTGTCGACCTGCACGACGTACGTATCGGTCAAAGCGGCGGAATCGTATGGTTTGACGTTCTGTACGACACCCTGCGAAACGAAAAAGACGGCGGCCAGGAACGAGATCGGCAGCAGAACATAGATCGTCCCGCGAGTCAGGTCGGCCCAGAAGTTGCCGAGCCGATCCGTCTCGAAGCGTGCAATACCTCTGATGAACACGACCGCCAGCGCCATCCCGACTGCCGCCGACGCAAAGTTCTGCACCGACAATCCCGCCATCTGCGTCAGATACGACATCGTTGTCTCGCCGCCGTACCCTTGCCAGTTTGTATTCGTCACGAACGAGATCGCCGTGTTGAACGACGACCCTTCCGATGGCCCGGCAAAGCCCTGCGGATTAAGCGGCAGGCTGCCTTGAAGCCGCTGCAGAGCGTAGAGCCCCAGAGTCGAAACAAGGCTGAACATGAGCATTGCGAATCCGTACTGCTTCCAGTTCATCTCGGCCGTCGGATCGACTCGTAGCAGCTTATAAATAAGCCGTTCGAATGGCCCAAATACACGACGCAGCGTACCGCCTTCGCCCTCGTAAACGCTCTTCAGGTAGATGCCCATCGGCTTTGTGACCGCGAGCACGATCAGGAAGAAGACCGCAATTTGTAATATCCCGTTGAATGTCATTTCAGTATCAAAACTTCTCAGGACGCAGCATCGCGTAGACCAGATACGCGAGCAGAAATAGCGAACACAAGATCGCCGCGGTGGTCTCGATATTCATTTCTCCTGTTCCTCCTTTCGCAGACGCGAACAGAAATGCAGATACGCGATCGCGAGCCCAAACAGCAGCACTACCGTTGCTAAATAGATTATGTCTAACATGATCGTTCTCAGTTGAAGTTGTAGCCCACCTCAAATAGGAAATAGTGATTTCCGTTCGACGCACCCGTGTTCCCTATCGAGTAGGTCCAGTATGTGCTGACTCTCGGGTGCGGCTTGTAGATCACGCCCGGCGTGAAATAGCCGGCGCCGTGTTTGCCTGTTATCCAATCCGCCGCGAGCGAGACCTTACTGTTCAGCGTTTGCTCGATACCGAACTGCCCACCGGCACGTACAGCATTTGGAGCAAAAACATTTTTGCTCGCGACAAAACCACCGGCGGTCAACCGCGTCTTGTTTATGGTCTTGCCTCCCGCCAAATATGAGTACGTTCCGAACTTGAATGCTCGGTTACGGATCGGGATGTAAAAGTTCGTGCCGGCAATTAGTGCGATTCCCTTCTTTTCATTCTTATAAAAGCGGTACTTAACAGTGGGGACGATGGCTGTTGAATCGCCTCCCGGCTGGATATTTCCCGTTACATTCAGACCGATCTCCACGTCGCCGCCCGTGCCGACTACAAGCCTCGGTACAAAGCTCGAAAACCTCCGAACCGCACTTTGATCGTTGAATTTAAAGGACGCGTCCAACTCCGCGTAAACCTTTCCTCGGTCAAGAATATCGGTCGTCGGCACATTGAATATGGTCTGCTGCCCGTGTGCCTGTGATCCGATTAGCAGACTAGAAATGATCGAAAAAATAAAAATATATCTGTCTAGTTTCATGCTCACCTTTTGTGGCGGACCGTGCTGAATTTTTACTGCTGAAGGCCGCTGCGTTTTGACCGGTTGAGCCTCACC
The DNA here is from genome assembly GCA_031398645.1 of Acidobacteriota bacterium. Taxonomy (GTDB): domain Bacteria; phylum Acidobacteriota; class Blastocatellia; order Pyrinomonadales; family Pyrinomonadaceae; genus OLB17. The sequence goes on along the minus strand of JANNNS010000164.1, from coordinate 31,047 downwards.
ATCTTGTCGGCTTCACCGATCTTGTCCATAGAATGTGCGGCCAAAATGAATAGCGGAAACGCCGCTGCAACGAGGGCGACGCCGATCGTCGATAGCCGGGGTCCGGACAATCTCGTCGCCGCGATGATGCTCATCACTCCGCCGACAAGCCCTGCTCCGATACCCAGAAACCCCGACACGATCATTACTCCCATCCAGCTTTCCCTGCTGCGTCGCAGCACCTCATCGTCCTCGGCCGCGTGCCTAAGATCCTTGTCAATTGAAATAGTCATCGCGTTCATTTCGTTCTCCTCTGTCGGACTCAATTCCTGCCCGACAAACAAAGATTACGAACCGCTTCATAAAAGCGGGGTAAAAGGTGCATAAACTTTTCGTAAATGTTTGGGTTTAGACGCAAAAAGGCCGTGTTCCGGCAGTTTATGCCAAAGCGCGGCGTAGGTTAGTCAGTGTGGATATTCTCAGTCGTATCGATCCGAAAGAATGAGCGACACCGGCGTAAGCACAGGTGCAACGCCCCGCGTCCTTGCTGCGTAGCAAAGATCTGCGCAAAGATTTCCCGTTATCATTTTGTCGCTCAAATTCAGCGGAAGTTTGAAGCTGTAGCGGTCGTCCTCAAAGACCGCGTCGGCATAAAGCGGCAGCCCGCGATAATAAACGCTGATCTTTGTTTCGGGCTTTCTGCCCGCCGGAGGCGTATATAGCTTATAGAACTTCATAGCGGCAATAAATGAGCATTCTTCTCATTCTTCCTGAAGTCTAATTGCCGAATGTTAATTCCATGAGAACTCCGTTTATGAACCTGCCGGAATGTGACGTAGAATACACCTCAAACATATGATCCATCGCGACCTCAGACCTGCACGAATATTGCTGTTGTTCCTTTTCGTCCTCTTACTTGGCCACCAGGTCGAAGGCTCCGATCTCGTTCGTTGGAACGGTCGTGCAGCCAATGTGACGATCACACGTGATGATTGGGGCATCGCACATGTGGTTGGCAAAACCGACGCGGACGCCGTATTTGGGATGATCTATGCCCAGGCTGAGGACGACTTTAATCGCATCGAGATCAACTATCTCAACTCAATGGGCCGCCTCGCCGAAGCCGAAGGCGAACGCGCGATCTGGAGCGATCTTCGGCAGCGACTCTTTATCGACGAGGCCGAGCTCAAGCAAAATTTCAACGAATCCCCGGATTGGCTCAAGAAGCTCATGATTGCCTGGGCCGACGGGCTCAATTTCTATCTCGCAACGCATCCGAACATAAAACCTCGCGTCATTAGCAAGTTCGAACCCTGGATGCCGCTTTCCTTCAGCGAAGGCAGCATCGGCGGCGACATCGAATCCATCGACCTCCGCCAACTCCGAGCCTTCTACGACAAAGCCGCGATGGCAACCGTCGCCGCTACTGAGAAAGATCCGTTCCCTGAACCGCTTGGCTCAAACGGCATCGCGATCTCTCCCAAAAATACGAAGGACGGCAAGGCTCTGCTCCTGATCAACCCGCACACGTCGTTCTACTTTCGCTCCGAACTTCAGATGACGAGCGATGAAGGCCTGAACGCATATGGCGCGGCGACCTGGGGACAGTTTTTCATTTATCAAGGCTTCAATGAACGCCTCGGCTGGATGCACACTTCGAGCGCGGTCGATGCGATCGACGAATGGCTTGAGACGGTCGTCGATCGCTCCGCGGCGGAAAGACGACCCGTCGGGCAGATGTCTCCGGGCGGAAACGCGAGTGTGAACGAGCGTGCCACGCACACCTCGGCAATCGAAGGAAGGTATTTCTACAAGCACGGCACGGCAGAGCGTCCCATGACCGCGAAATCTATCACCGTTCCATACAAATCAGGAAGCGGCACATCGCAGAAGACATTCACAACCTATCGCACGCATCACGGTCCGATCGTTCGTGCCGAGGGCGACAAGTGGATCAGCGTCGGCCTGATGCACAAGCCGGTCCAGGCGTTGATGCAGTCGTACGGCAGGACGAAAGCGAAGAATCTCGCGGAGTTCAAGAAGGTGATGGAGCTTCACGCTAACTCTTCGAACGCTACGCTTTATGCCGACGCCGACGGAAACGCCGCTTACTTTCATCCTAACTTTATCCCTCGCCGCGATCCTAAATTCGACTGGACAAAGCCCGTCGATGGCAGCGATCCCGCGACTGATTGGGGCAAGCTTCTGACGATGGAAGAATCGCCGACGCTTATCAATCCCGCGACCGGCTGGATTTACAACTCGAATAACTGGCCGTGGTCGGCGGCCGGTGCAAGCAGCCTCAAACGATCTGATTATCCTAAATACGTTGACGCGGGCACCGAGAACGCTCGCGGCATTCACGCGATCCGATTGCTCGAGAACAGGAAAGATTTTACGCTCGAATCGCTCAACGCCGCCGCGTACAGCACGCAGATGCCGTTCTTCGAGAGATCGATACCGGCGCTTGTAAAAGCGTGGGATGCATTGCCCCAGAACGATCCGCAAAAGTCTATGCTCGCCGCGCAGACCAAGCTTCTTCGCGAATGGAATTTCCGCTGGTCGGTCGATTCGGTCGAGACATCTCTAGCCGTGTTTTGGGCGATGACAATTGCCCCCATCGCCGCTCCCGAGGCTAGCAAGGCCGGCCTTTCGCTCGAAGACTACTTAGCAACAAAAGCAGATGCGAAAGAGATCCTTCATGCACTCGAAGCGGCTTCTGCAAAACTCGCTGCCGACTTCGGCAAATGGAACACGCCATGGGGCGATATCAATCGGTTCCAGCGGATCTCAAACGAGATCGTTCATCCCTTTGACGATTCAAAGCCGAGCATCCCGGTCGGATTCGTTTCGGGTAATTTCGGATCTCTCGCCTCATACGGGTCGCGCCGAAATACGGGAACGAAGAAGATCTACGGCAGCTACGGCAACAGTTTTGTCGCCGTTGTTGAGTTTGGTGAGACCGTCCGTGCAAGAGCGGTGACCGCCGGCGGAGAGAGCGGCGATCCAACATCTAAGCACTTCAACGATCAAGCCGAGCGATATTCAACCGGCAATCTACGCGACGTTTATTTTTATCCGGCACAGCTAAAGGGCCGCACTACGCGGACGTACAAACCGGGCAAGTAGGTGACGGCACGTGATTTGCGGTGTTTATGTTCGACGAGGGGGAAATTATGAAGAAAAAGCTATTTATATCGTTGGTTATATTGGCGGTACTGATCAGCATCGGCCTGGTCGGATCTGCCACAGCGCAGAACCGTCGTGCTCTTGCCGAAGCTCAGCGCATAACCGGTGACACGTTTCGGGTGGCCATCCGCACACCAAGAGGTGCAAACGTATACGCTGTGACACAGCCCAACGCGGCAATGCTCGCGGCCATCGATCAGGGCTTGACCGACCTGTTTGCGGTCTCGCGAAAGAGCCGTTATTCGCGTCGGCTCAACTATTCCGACTACACAGTTTTCGTCGCCAAGGCTGACCGTGAAAAGAATGCCGACGGGGGTTATTCGCCCGATATAGCCGTCGGTGCGGCACAGTATGCCGGGACCGATTACGACCAGGGCGGCTATATTTTTGCTGCCGGAATGGTCATCTCAAACGACCCGGCGTCGTTCGTTATCGCCGAACACAAACGCGATCTCAAACGCGTCTCCGACATCGTCCGGTACGAAGGCGAGCACCTCGTCCTCTATCACAACGACCGCCGGCGTTATTCCCAGACCGCCGACCACAGCAAAGGCGGCGGCCACCCGATCCTGCAATAAATTGCAAAAGCCCGCACGGAGTAAGGGCGATATTCGCAACGTTGAATATATCGCCCTTACTCAGTGCGGGCTTTCGCAGAACTTCCGCCCGAAATCGTGCACGGCCTCATACCAAATTGTTAACAAAAAATCTGGACAAGCTTTGGCCTCGCCTGTAGAATTCGAAAAACCAAGGTTTTCTCGCTGTTTTTACCCGGCACGGCTAAATGGCACGGCCATTGCAATAACCTTCGCGGATGCTGTTTGAGAATCCGCGAAGATGGAGGTTGAATGGACTTCATCGCTCGTTGTACCAAAGTCTTCGCAATTCTATTTTTGTTCTTTGCAAACTTCCTTTCTGCTCAGGCTCAGGTCGATTCTATTTATCGACTCCCGGCCGGCACTAAGATAATGCTCAGCATGGACTCGGAGATCAGTTCGAAGGTCGCGTCGTTAAACGACACGTTCACCTCGACCGTCTCTAAACCGATCTCGGTCGACAACATCGTCGTCCTGCCGTTTGGCACCGTGATAGAAGGCCGTGTGACCAAAGTTTCGAGTGCCGCGATCGGCGGCAAGAACGGCCGCCTCGAGGTAAGCTTCGACGTCATCCGCTTCCCGAACAATCGGAACCGGAACATCAACGGAGCACTCGTTGAGGATCTAAAGCCCGCATCGGCCACAGCGGTAAAGATGTTCTCGATATTCGGCGGAACCGCCGCCGGAGCATTGATCGGAGCCGCGGCAAAAACGCCAAGCGGAGCATTGATCGGAGCAGGAATAGGAGCCGGAGCCGGAACCGCAGTCGCCTTCCTAAAGAAAGGCAAGGACGTACTCATCCGAACCGAACAAGAGTTTGAGATTCAACTCAAACGCGAGGTCATGCTGCCCGCAACCGGTTATTGAAAATTAAAAGATCTAAAGACTTGGTCATGGATTTATCCGTGACCATTTTGAAAAAGCCCGATACGAAGGGGAGAGCGTATCGGGTTTTTTCTCTTTTCACGGTCAGGCCTATTCAAGATCCACGGTACAGCGTCATGACCAAAATGAAAAAGTCCGTACCGTTAGACACGAACTTTTGCAATATACTTGAGGTAGCCGGAAGGACAAACATGCTACAGAATGCTCGCAGCGCGCCGGCGAACGGCCGGTTCCCTTCGCGATAGGTCCCGCCGACCCAGGGTGTTCACGATTGCAGGAATCAGGTTGTCGAGGTCATTTGCCTTGACCAGGTATTTTGTCGCGCCCGCGGCTAGAGCATTTTGTCGATCGATTTGGCGTGACAAAGCACTATAAATAATTATCGGGACGTTAACGGAGATCGATCGAATGTAACGACAGAGATTCACGGCCGTCATATCGGGTAAACAATAATCTAGAATAAAAAGGTCAAAGCGACTGCGCGTCATTAGCTCCATCGCCTCTTTTCCGTCCCTCGCCGTCACAACCGGATATTCGTGCTGCTTTAGCCAGAACGAAATCATTTCGCAGCCGTCAACATCGTCATCTACGTACAATATTCGACTAGTGTAATTCACAATGCCCCCTGAGTTTTTGCCTTGGCCGTTCCATCTGAAGGGAGCAGCCCATCTTGCATAGAAAGACCAATATTCTACGTTTCTCTAGATGGGCTGCTCGGTTGGAAGCTCGGCCAAAATGCATTTAATGATTGTCGACCACTTACCTGCGTGATTGCGTCATTTCGCTCCGTCTTCATCCGACGCAGCGTCGATCGTGCGATCGTGTAAATAAAAAGGAATTCTGATGCTGGTGCCAAACCGATCTCGCTCGACCGTCGCCAAATCTCCATGAAGATATCACTCGTCGCACGTTCCGCTTCTTTTTGTGATCTAGCAGACTTTAATGCCATCGACCACACGAAATTACCGTAGCTCTCAATAATTCGCCTTGCAGCATCCGAATTTTTGCGTTTATTTCGGACAACGATGGCAGAATTGGATGTCATGTTTTGGCACTAGGGTAAAAAAATAGAAGGAGACTAAATGGTTTAAAGCCTCCTTCTATACCAGTCTTCCAAAATTATTAACTATGGAAGCATACTAGCTTTGGCCCCAAATTGATCCCGCGCCACCCTCCTTGTCCTTCCATTTACGCGGGATCAATTTTTTTGCCACTCAGGAAACCCAACTTGATGCTCTGTACAACTATAAATGAGCCTATGGCATGATTCTGGGGTATGAGGTCGAAATGGAAAATCGGGGAAATGGTAAAAGTGCGTAAGGGAATTCCCTTATCCAATGATCAATTGTCCTCGAGCCATCCTTGCAGAATTGCGTAACGAACAATATCGATGCGATTGGCGATACCTAGCTTACGCATGGCATTCGCCTTGTGGGCCTCGACCGTCTTCACGCTGATCTCCATACGCGATCCGATCTCCTTATTACTGTAGCCCCAGGCGGTTAGCCGCAACACTTCTGATTCACGGGCGCTTATCTCTACTTTACTTGCCGTGGTGATCGCGGTCTGTTGGCGAATGTAACCGCCCATTACCTTCTCGGTAAGGGCAGGATCTAGATAGCTTTGTCCCGCTCCGATCGCGCGGATCGCGTTGACCAGCTCCGATGGGGCGCTTTGTTTGAGGACATACCCGGAGGCACCTGCCTTCAGAAGCTGCTGAATATAACCATCGTCCATATGTCGGGTCAATGTGAGGATTTTTATATTAGGCGCGTCACGTTTGATCTGTTTTGTTGCTTTCAAGCCGTTCAGGTCGGGCATTGAAATATCCATTACAATAATATCCGGAGAAAATTCGCCGGCTTTCCGGACTGCTTCGGCCCCATTACATGCCTCACCGACAACAACCATATCGGACTGCTCATTGATCAGCATCCTTATACCGGCACGAACGGTTTCGTGGTCCTCCGCCAGCAATATGCGAAATTTACCGTCCATTCGAATCCTCCGTATCCACCGCATTTGATACAGGGATCCGGACGAATATCGTGGTGCCGGTCTCCGCCGATGATTCAACGACCAGGCTGCCTCCAAGAAGTGCAGCCCTTTCCTCCATTCCTATAAGTCCAAGGCCTTTGCTTCTGCTTCGGCGGGCGTTCGCATCGAATGCCACCCCGTCGTCCTCTACTATCAAGGCTATTTCATCCTTGCGTTTCTCCAGCAGAACGCTGGCGTTCTTTGCTTTCGAATGCTTTCGAATGTTGTTTAATGCTTCCTGCGCGATGCGGTAAATATTTGTTTCCGCTTCGGCCTTGAAACGAACTCCACGAAGGCCGGACGAGTGAAATTCCGCAAGGACCGATGAGAACTTTGCCCACTCTTTGACGTAACTCGATAGTGTCAACGCAAGCCCCTTTTCTTCAAGAGTTGCCGGACGAAGTTCTCGGGCCAAAAAGCTTACTTCGGCATCTAACTGTTCGGCAAGTCGTTGTATTCCGTCGATCTCACCGAGGACCGGTTTCTCGTTGCATATCGCTCTGGTGTTTTTTAACTTGAGTCTAAGAGCGGTCAATAGCTGTCCCAATTCGTCGTGAAGGTCGCGAGCAATGCGCCGCCTTTCGTCACCCTGGGTCGTGACTATCCGTTTCAGCAAGCTTACACGCTCTTTCTCTATACGGAGCCTCTCGGCATTTTCTGCTATCAATCTCACGTTGGCGTCGTCCAACTCGCCCGTGCGCTCGGCTACACGAATTTCCAGTTCTTCCTGAACAAGACGCAGTTGCGATATGTCTCGTGTAGAACCGGCAACCACCTCTACAGTTCCATCCACCCCCCGAACAGCGTTAAAAATATATTCGTAGTAGCCCAATTCGCCAGAAGGACCAGTATACGGCGTTTCATCCCTAATTGTCCTTCCTGTTTCAAAAACCTCGAGTATCTGGGCATGCAGCTTTGCCGCCAGCTCTGGAGGGTAATCTAGCTCATGGAAGGTCTTTCCTACAGCTTCCTCAAGCGTCAACCCCCAGAGATTTAGCAAGGCTTGATTCATATACGTGAACCGGCCCTCACGATCGAACGTGTACGCAAAATCGGTGATCGAAGAGAGAGTAAGATCAAAGATCTGGGACTTCTGTCGCAGTTGCTTTTCGGAGGCTCGAAGGGCTTTCTCTGTGAGTCGTCGTTCGGTAATATCACGGAAAACTAGGACGACACCTTTCAGGTTTCCGGAACGGTCCCAGATCGGTGCACCGCTGTCGTCTATGGCGATCTCTTCGCCATCCTTAGCTATAAGGAGCGTGTGGTTTGCGAGGCCCGACACGACGCGATCCCGAAGTACTTTGTCTACAGGGCTTTCGACTTCCTCGCGGGTAGTTTCGTCAACTATCCGGAAAACGTCGTGTGATCGCCGTGTCACTGCCTCAGGCTGTGTCCAGCCGGTTAGATCCTGGGCCTGACGATTTAAAAAGGTTACATTTCCCTCATGGTCTGTCGCCATTACGGCGTCACCTATGCTATCGAGCGTTACTGCAAGCAGTTCCCGGTTCTCAAACTCTGTTCGCTCCGTTCGAAGAATATTTTGTCCAACGATCGCACCGATCATGGCTGAACCTATGACAAACGCGATAAGCATGATCATGGACGAAAAGCGGATGGCTTTTATATCCGATATGGTGGCATCGACAGCGGCCAGGTAGGTGCCGCGAGCATCCAGCTGCATCTCGGTTCCCACAAAACGTTCAAGTTCAAGGCGCAGTTTGTGGAAGGCTTTCCAGTCGTCGAGGACCGGCTGTGTCGGGCCGTCAAGTAGCCGAATACCCAGTATTTTGAGAGGCTGCCATCGAATTTTGAAGCCTTCCGCGAGCTCCCGGTGTCGAGAAGTGACTGCCATTCTTTCATACTCCAAAAGGTTTGTTTCAACATTTTCGACCCTTTCGGCGGCCTGTTTCTTAAACTCGCTGTCTCCATTCTGGTGGTATGTTCGCACCGCGAGCGCGAATCCAACAGTATTTACCTCCATCAACCTTGTCGCCAACGCCCTCGGACCCAAAACTCCGGATTGATTTTCAATACTGCTTTCGATCGAACGCACACGGAGAGTTAGTGCCACGCTGAAAATTATCAAAAGGGCAGTCAGTATCCCAAAACCTAGAAACAATTTTTTGGCAGTCGTCACGTGTTTATTTGCATGAATTAAGCCCGCTTTTTAGTGCAATATACTACATCGTCTCACATCCTAGAAGCCCTAGGAATCGCAAACCGGCTTTGGATCACACGAGCGTTCGCGTATCATGTATTAAAATATTGACCAACCACGCAACGTCTGGTACCATTTCAGCGGCGGTGCAGGCTTTTTGTCACCGAGGATCTTTGAAAGGCGAATCGATAGCGGATGATCGTTCAAAAAATGGCCGAGTGTCCCGGGCGATTCAGTGAAAAACGTTGGGACAGTGGGACACTTTGGGTATGTTGTTGTATCTACAGCACTTAACCTGCCTCTGAGCTGTCCCAAAAGTGTCCCGGGCGGGTCAGTGTGACCCTACCCGTGGAAAACCCCAAATGCAAAAGCCCGCACGGAGTAAGGGCGATATGCTCAACGTGTTGGATGTTATGCCCTTGCTGACGCTCGAGGCTCCTGCAGTCCGAGGTCGTGTCCACAATTGCTGTCGGCGATCGTGTCAAATCGCACACACGTAGCTCTAAGTGCTGTAATAAATACGGTTACAGCGAAAAGCGTCCCACCGGCGTTATTCCTCCTGGGTTTGGGACACTTTTGGCACTAAACCAAATGGCTGCAACATTTAGGCCGTCCCATAATGGGACACCATCGGTGCGATCGTTCCATTATTGCTCTTTCCTTTTTAATTATGGAACGATTTCGGGGTTAAACCCATCTATGACAGCATTTAGCCCGTTCCAAAATAGGCAACTAGTGGAAGGATCACGGTTGAGGAAATTATGCGATCTGGCAATCCGGCGGCGGTCGAACCAGGCAATGAAGTGAATTATGTTGTTTTATGGCGGGCGTTGTGATAAATACTTAACTTAATTTCGCCGCTCAGGCATTCTAATTTAAGCAAGGACACACAATTAGCATTTATGGAAGCAGAAGCCGTTCGCGTCAGCCCGGTTGAACCGAAGACTGCCGTCGTGGTTGCCGACGACTATTTGAACAAACTCACGGGCGAGAAGATCGAACGTGAGTGCAAGAGGCGGCTTGATGAAGGCTGTACCGAGTTGGTGGTCGATCTTTCGCAGACCGAGATCGTAAACAGCATCGGCGTTTCGATCTTGTTAGGCGTGATCGATTCGGCGACAAATGCCGGTGCGAAGGTCGTCTTTTCTGAGGTGAACGAGAATACGGTCGAGCTTTTTGATATGCTCGGGGTCAGCAAACACGCGACTGTCGTGGCAGTTTAGTTTGTAGGTTTTGCTGATCTATGCCGCACGATAAACATCTGAATATAGAAGACTTCCATTTTCCGAATCTCAAGGGCATCGCGGAAAAGCGCAATAAGCTGGTCCACACCTTCGGAGCGCTTGCCGAGCTCGGCCACGAGGTCGCAAGCCGCAGCAATTTTCAGGAAACGATCAGGACATCGCTCCACCTTGTTCTCGGCAGCCTGGGGATAATGCGCGGCGGCGTCGCACGTTATTCAAGGTTCGAGCATGAGCTGAATATGCTGGCCGTCCGCGGCCTCGGCGATTTTTTCCCGCTCAGCCTGGAACTTTGTCACGAGGACGAACGCCAGTTCCTGACCAACGGCCTTGCCCCGATCGAAGTTTCGCAGGCCGCAGTCCTGCCGTTCTTCCAGATCTACAACCGCACGTTCGAATCGACCCGGCTTGAATTATTTCTGCCGCTGGTGATCCGGGACGAAACCGTCGGAGCCATCTTCCTTGGCGAAAAGGCGACCGGCGAACCCTACACGAGCTACGACAAAGAGATCGTCTGTGCTATGGGACGGCACATTGGGAGCGCGATCGCACAGCGAAATATGCTGACCGAGATCGAACGCCGCTCGGATGAAAATCGCAAGCTGTATGACGACCTGCGAATGACCTATGCAGATACCGTAAAGGCGTTCGCAACCGCGATCGATTGCAAGGACAAATATACCGAAGGCCATTCGGTACGCGTAGGTAAGTATTCGGAGATAATCGGCCAAGAACTTGGCTGGGGAGCGGACGAGGTTGAAGGCGCGGCCGTCGCCGGCTACCTGCACGACGTAGGCAAGCTGACCGTCGAACGCAAGATCATCAACGCTCCGTATCGTATAAACGCTAAGGAATCGGCCGAGTTGAATAAACATCCGGCCGTTGGCTTTGAGATACTTTCGCCGATCCATCACCCTTACACAGATGTGCCGCTGGCGGCAAAGTATCATCACGAACGCCTCGACGGCCACGGGTATCCCGACGGATTGTACGACCGGCAGATACCGTACATCGCCAAGGTCGTTAATCTGGCTGACTCGTTCGACGCGATGACGACCGACAGGCCCTATCGGCGACGCCGTCCTGCGAACGACGTGTTCGAGGACCTGCAGAGAAACGCAGGCAAGCAGTTCGCACCCGAGATCGTGTCGGCCTTTTTCCGCGGAATATTGAAGGAGCTGAACGGCGAGGTGAAGGAAAAGAGCTTCCGTAAAATGCTCGGACGCGAATATATGGAGACCGAAGGCCTCGCTATTTCGCTTCGGACCGCGCTGAATGGGATGACGCCAACGTCGCCGTTGACCAGGATCAGCGCGGAATAGCTCATTCGTTCTCGAGAAGCTGAACGAACTTCTTCGCTGCCAAAGAAAGGGTGCGGTCGCTTCGGTAGATAACGCCCACGGGCCGCGTCCAATCCTTCTCTGCAAGCTTCACGACCGCCAGCTGGCCGTTCTTCAACTCATCCGTGACTGACGGCTGAGGCAGAATAGCCAGGCCGAAACCGACCTGAACGGCACGCTTTATCGTTTCGATGTTGTCGAATTCAGCGATCTTTTTCACTTCAACGCCATATTCTTTGAGGATGCGGTCCGTCGCTTTTCTGGTCGGGGTGTCGCGCTCGAATAGGACAAAGTCCATTCCGTTCAACTCTTTAGCCCGGATCTGGGCGCGTTTCGCAAACTTGTGGTCCGGAGCACAGATCAGAACCAGGCGATGAGCCGGCATCTGCACCACGGTCAACCCGCGTCGGGCTTCGGGAAAAGCGAGAACGCCCAGTTCGACGGATCCGTTCAACACATCACGGACAACCTTGGTGGTGCGTGAATATTCGAGGTCGATCTTCGCCGTCGGGAATTTCGACATAAATTCGCCGACCTTCGCCGGCATCTCGTGCAATCCGACGCTATAAACGGTCGCAACCTTTACTGTGCCGCCGATCTTGCCGACCAGCCCCCGAAGGCTTTCATTCAACTGGTCGTACGCTCCCAAGACGTTCTTGCATTCGCGGTAAAACACTTCGCCGGCCGACGTTAGCTTGACCTCGCGGCGGCCACGGACCCGTTCAAGAAGGCGCCGTTTGAATTTCTCCTCAAGCGTGCGTATCTGCTGGCTGACGGCCGACTGGGTGACAAAGTTTCGCTCCGCTGCCAGCGAAAAGCTTTGCAGATCGACCAGGTCGCAGAAGACTTTCAATGTTTCGATGTGCATATGCTCAATAACCAAACTAATAACTCTTGACAACAGATTTCATTTTATCTTATTAAACCAAAGCCATAGAATAGTATTCAATTCGCCGGGATTGAAGAATTGGACGTTTCGAACTAAAATCTCTTAATTTCCAACAATCAACCCGGTAAGGAAACGAATGGCTATTACTCTCAGCAGGACATTTCTCTTGCGCAAACTTCATCAGTTGACGGGCATCGTCCCGCTCGGGCTTTTTTTCTTCGTGCATATGTTCACGAATTCCAAAGCCATGAACGGCGAGGCGTCATTTGAAAAGGCTGTACAGGACATTCACGATATTCCGTACCTGCTGTTTCTCGAAATATTCGGTATTTTTCTGCCCTTGATCTTCCATTCGGTCTACGGCGTGATCATCTCAAGTGAAGCCAAACCAAACGTCTTGTCCTACGCCTATGGGCGAAACTGGTTTTACATTCTCCAACGGGCGACGGGCATATTTCTTTTCTTCTTCATTTTTTTCCACGTACTGAACTTTCGATTTGGGTTGATCCCGGGGCTTAACGAAACTCCGATCGCGGGGAATGCAAGCTCGTCGTTCAACATCGTTTCGTATGAGTTCTCGATCCCGTGGGTGATGGCTCTTTACATTCTGGGCGTGGCCGCGACGGCTTGGCATTTGGCCTACGGATTCTGGTTGTTTGCCGTCGATTGGGGGATCATCATCGGTGAGCGGGCTCAGCGGACGGCACTATACGCATGTGCCGCTCTTGCGATCGGTTTGTTTGGAATAGGCACGAATGCGGCGGTTGCGTTCGTCCGGCCCTGCGGCCTTTTCCCCGAAATTTTGTGTGAAAAGCCCTCACCGCCGAAGAGATTAGAAGGGCCGACCAGGTTTTAGGTTATTTATGGCATCAATCGGATCGAAATTTGCGATCGTCGGCGGCGGGCTAGCGGGCCTTGCTGCAGCGATGAAGCTGGCCGAGGCCGGTCACGAGGTCGATCTGATCTCGGTAGTACCGGTGAAACGTTCGCACTCAGTGTGCGCACAGGGCGGGATAAACGGCGCGGTCAATACGAAAGGCGAGGGCGACTCGCCGGCTAAACATCTGGACGACACCGTTTACGGCGGCGACTTCCTTGCGAATCAGCCGCCGGTCAAACGGATGACAGACATGGCGCCGCAGATCATCTATTTGTTCGACCGGATGGGCGTTCCCTTTTCGCGAACGAAAGAAGGTTTGATGGACTTTCGACGTTTCGGTGGAACTCTTCATCATCGCACCGCCTTTGCCGGAGCTTCGACGGGGCAGCAATTGCTCTACGCTCTCGACGAACAGGTGCGCAAATGGGAGGTTCAGGGAAAGGTAACGAAGTACGAAGGCTGGGAGATGCTTTCACTAGTGCTTGACGATCATCAGGTTTGCCGCGGCCTGATCGCGATGAACCTGCAGACACTTGAACTGAAAGCTTTTTCTGCCGACGCCGTTATCATGGCGACCGGTGGGCCGGGCCTGGTTTTTGGCAAATCGACCAATTCGCAGACGTGCACGGGCAGTGCCGTTTCGGCGTGCTATCAGCAAGGCGCTCGGTACGCAAATGGCGAGTTTATCCAGGTTCATCCGACCTCGATCCCCGGCGAAGACAAACTTCGCTTGATGAGCGAATCTGCCCGCGGCGAGGGCGGCCGTGTTTGGGTTCCGCGGCAAGACGGCGATAAGAGAAATCCGCGTGACATTCCTGAGACCGAACGGTGGTATTTCCTTGAAGAGAAGTATCCGGCGTACGGCAATCTAGTACCGCGTGATATCGCTACAAGAGAGATCTTTCAGGTGTGTCTCGAAGGTCACGGAGTGTCAGGTGAGAACCAGGTCTACCTTGATCTGACGCACATTCCGGCCGAGATGCTTACCCGTAAACTCGGAGCCATTTTGGAGATTTACGAGATGTTCGTCGGCGACGACCCGCGGCACGTGCCGATGAGGATCTTCCCCGGCGTCCATTATTCGATGGGCGGGTTGTGGGTCGATTTTGAACAGCGAACAAATATTCCAGGCCTGTTCGCGGCCGGCGAGTGTGATTATTCTATTCACGGTGCAAACCGTCTTGGGGCGAACTCTCTTCTCTCTTGTGTTTACGGCGGATTCGTTGCCGCTCCGTCGGCTATCGATTATGCGAAGAACGTCGAACGGGGCAATACCGAGACAAACGGCATTCACGAGGCCGAGTTGAAGAAGCAGCAGGAGATCAACGACCAAATCATCCGAAACGAGGGCGGCGAGAACCAATACAAGCTCCACGAAGAGATGGGCAAGGTTATGACCGACAACGTCACCGTAGTCCGCTACAACGACCGATTGCTCGCGACGGATGAGAAACTGCGCGAGCTGCAGGAGCGGTTTCAAAAGATCTCGATCAATGATTCAAACCTTTGGGCGACACAGGCCGTTCCTCATGCCCGGCAGCTATGGAACATGCTCCAACTGGCGCGTGTCATCACTCTTGGTGCCTTGAACCGCAATGAATCACGCGGTGCTCACTATAAACCAGACTTTCCGGATCGGGACGACGAGAACTTTATGAAGACTACGATCGCGGAATATGCTGACGAGGCCCCTGTCCTTAGCTATGAAGCAATCGACGTGTCGCTGGTAGAGCCGCGGAAACGCGATTATTCAAAAGGGAAGGCTAAAGGGAACTAGCATCACATGACGACAAACGGATACATTGAGAAAAAGCGGCTTGAAAATCCGCCGGCGAAATTCAAGTTAAAGATCCAGCGGCGTGAGAAAGAAGGTGCTCCGGCGGTGTGGGAGACGTTTGAGCTGCCATACCGGCGTAATTTAAATGTGATCTCGGCCTTGATGGAAGTCCGGAAAGATCCGGTGACCGCTGATGGACGAAAGACGACGCCGCCTGTCTGGGATATGTCCTGTCTGGAACAGGTGTGCGGTATCTGTACGATGGTCATCGACGGGCGCGTTCGTCAGTCGTGTTCCGCCCTGATAGACGATCTTCTGTTGGAGTCTAATGGTGACACGGTCACGCTTGAGCCGATGTCGAAATTCCCAAACGTTCGTGATCTTAAAGTAGACCGTACGAAAATGTTTGACCATTTGAAACAGGTACAAGCCTGGGTCGAGCTAGATGGCAGTTACGATCTCGGCCCCGGACCGCAGATATCGAATGAGGTCGCACAGGAACGCTACGCCTATTCGCGATGCATGACGTGCGGATGCTGTCTTGAGGCGTGCCCGCAATATTCGGGCGACAATTACATCGGCCCTCAAGCGATCGCACAGGCCCGTCTCTTTAATATGCACCCGACGGGCAAAATCGATATTGACGAGCGGCTCAACGGTTTACTCGGCGATGACGGGATCGGTAATTGCGGAAATGCGCAGAATTGCGTGCAGGTCTGCCCTATGTCGATACCGCTGACAAAGGCGATCTACGAGACGAATCGTGACATTACCGTTAACGCGTTGTTTGGATGGTTAAGAAAGTAATTCTCTACTGGAGAGTTGCCAGAACCGGCACATTTTCGAAAGGAAGCTGTAGTAGCTCGTCGTTGCCTTCCAGATCGGCCAGGTAATGACGTAGGTCGTCAACTCCCATCGGCCTTGCAAACAGATAACCTTGGCCGCCGTCACAACCCAGTTCCTTTAATGCCTTTAGCTGATGCTCGGTCTCAATGCCCTCGGCGATCGTCTTCAATCCAAGATTTCGAGCCAGCGCAAGGACCGTCTTTACGATCTCGGTGTTATTGCCGTCGCTGTCGATCGGGCTGACAAATGATCGGTCGATCTTCAGAGTTGAGATAGGCAAGCGGATAAGATATCCGAGGTTCGAATAACCCGTACCGAAATCGTCGATGTCTATCTCGATGCCAAGTTCTCGTATCTGACTCAGCATTTCTATCGCCTTCGCCTGATACTCGAAAAAGATCGATTCAGTGATCTCCAGTTTGAGCCTTTTCGCCGGGAATTTTGTCCGTTCCAGTATTGTCGTAACGTTCTCCACCAACTTTGGCTGGCCAAACTGTCTGCACGACAGGTTTACGCTCAACGTTAGTCCGTGCTCTTGCGAGAATGTATTTAGAATGGGCCCGACCTCCGTACAGGTCCGCTCTAGTATGTACTCGCCCAGCGCATCAATAATGCCGATCTCCTCGGCGATACCAATGAAACGAGCGGGTGAGATCTCGCCCAATTTTGGGTGTTGCCAGCGCGTCAGGGCTTCGATACCTTGTATCTTGCTATTTGAAAGCGAGAAGATCGGTTGATATTTGACGTAGATCTCACCATTGTCAATGGCTCGGCGGAGATCGGTCTCCAGTTGAAGCGTCTCTTTCGCTGCCAAGTGCATCTGCTCGTCAAAAACTTCGTGTCGAGCCTTACCGGCCCGCTTTGCCTGATACATTGCGGTATCGGCGTCACGCATCATGTCCTCTGCCGTAAAATGCTGTTCAGAGGCGTGAAGGATCCCGATACTTGCCGAACTGAAAACCTCGTGCCCTTGCAGATCGAAGGGCATGCCAAACTTCTGCTGTATTCTTTCGGCAATACGGATCACTTCATTAGTGTCATACGTTCCCTCGACGAGGATCGTAAATTCGTCTCCGCCCAGGCGCGCAACCATATCAGATGGACGGAGACACTCGCGAAGCCGGTCAGAGATGCCTATAAGCAGTTGGTCTCCGATCAAGTGTCCAAGTGAGTCGTTGACATACTTGAACCGATCCAGATCTATGAACAGAATGCTGACACGGCAATTGCGATTCCTTTTCGATGCCGTCAGTGCATCGGTCAGCCGGGTCATGAACATCTTGCGGTTCGGTAGTCCCGTCAGAGCGTCGTGAGTAGCCTCATGCTGCAGTTTTTCTTCTGCGAGTTTCCGGGCGGTAATGTCCTGAATCTGAAAGATGAGGTTAGGAACGTTTGACTTTGATTCGCTCGCGGTCGAGACGCTCCAAGACGCCCATACCGTTCTGCCAGATTTGTGCACGTAACGTTGTTCCATCTGACAATTTGCCGCCTTGCCAGAGATCAACTCGTGTATCTTAACGAGCGTGTGTCCCAGATCTTCCTGAAAAATGATGGACTGAAAATCCATCTCAAGGAATTCTTTCTCTGAATAGCCCAGAATATTGCAAAGCGCATGGTTAACCTTCAACCACGTGCCGCCAGCGGAAACCAGGGCGATGCCGATCGGTGCGTAGTTGAAGGCGCTTCGAAAACGTTCCTCTGACTCGCGAAGTGCCCCAGACTGTTCTTCAAGGATCTTTGCATACTGTTCGGCCTGTTCAGCCTGCTGCATTGAGATCTCGATGTTCTTCAAGTACATGCGGTATGTCATGAAGACAAAGAAAATCACTGGAAACGCGGCAACGATCACACCGAATCCGCTCGAATCGGTCAAAAGATGCAGTATCCCGGCGCTTCCAGCTCCGACAAAATAAGTGATGAAACTCCAGGCATATTTGCTTTTCCACGTATCCCAGAGCGGGATCGCATTCCTCATAGCGTCGTGGATCGATGCAAGCGCCGTGTTTGTGAGGAACTGTGTTAGCGCAATTATTGAGAGAGCAATGGTCAGATTCTGAAGATAATCGTTGTCCCCATGCAGATGTTCGACCGAGTAGAGGCCGGCAACGCGAAGTACGAAGTAGACGACGCTTGTCGAGATCGCTACTGCAGCCGCGTTGAAGAAGATAGTTACTTTCCGATTGCAAAAGCGCCAAGAGGAGAAGAAGGCCTCCACTGCAGATAGGATTATCGCTACCTCGCCTCCATACATCAACAAGGCAAGAAAGATGAAAGTGTCCGAGACCGCAATGTGCGATTTGAATTTCGGTATCTGAACCGTTATGCGAGACCCGACCCCAATGGTTAAGCAGAAAAGGATCAAGAAGCTAAGGTCAATAACCTTGTAGGGAAGAAAATATAAAGCCGCTGAAACGCATAGTGCGCCGCAAACGATCACGGCAGTCATATAGCGTTGTGTCAGCTTCTCGAAGTACATTTCCGGGTGTTGGTGCAGTCAGCCACTGATGAGGAGCCAGGCTCGGGAGGGTCGCCTAGTGTAAAGAAGAAAGGGTGAGGCCCGCAGAAGACCCCACCCTATTATCCGATACATACAAGCTTCTTGTCTACTGTTTTCTTAAGTTAAACAAAGAGAGTTGTGCATTCGTCAGTCGCCTTATATCCTGCTTTCGCAAAGCTCTTGTGGGCGGAAGTTAAGTCCACATTGCTCAGCAGGCATATATTCTCGACTCGATTCAGAAGGTCAAGGCTTAGAGTTGCCAGGCAACTCGAACCAACCCCCTTACCGCGATAGTCGGGAGCAACGTACACACCCTCAAGATAGATCACATTCGCCGTTTCAGCGATTATGTCAGCCTTAAAGATAAGCGTATCGCCCTCAAATACAACGAATACGCGTTTCTGTTCGATACGTCTCGCAACACGCTTCAAGAATCCTTCGCGATCCTTGACCATCGGATCCACTCCGCATTCCATGAATGCGACCTCGGCCTGTGCTTCAGCCACGGGAAGGAGTTCTTCGAGGGTCGCCGGGCGGACCTGAAATTCACACTTCGGCACCATAAACGGGAAGTTCACCTCGAAGAGACGTTCGACACACGTAAGACGCGGTTTGTTCAAACCGTTGCTGTAGTACTGCCAGAAGCTCTCGGCAGCGGTTCCGTGCGACATGATCAAGTGGATCGGCGTTTCCGAAGACTTTGCTTTGTAGGCAAATGCCTTAAGGGCTTCGGTCGAGCGGGCCTCGATCAGGGTCGAGTGGCCGATCAACGCGATTCCTTCAAGTTTCCCCTCGGAACTGCGGTATCCAAAGAACTTGCCGCGATTCAGATCGCTCTGCAATCCGTTATCGTTCATGAAGCTCGTCATGACAACCGTGTGTACCGGACGAACAGACAGGAACTTCATAGCTTCTTCCCGATCGCAATCGGTCAGTTCCCGGACCTTCGACAGGTCTGGCATGACCTCGATGTGCGGCTGGACGAATGTTTCGGTGTAGTTGTTTGTTTCAATAAATAATTGGTTTGTCATTGTGTTTTCCTCCATTATTAATCGAAACAGCTACTGCATCGCCGGCGTGTCATCGCCCAGCAATACTGAGTCACCTATTAACACTCCGTCACCGATCAGAACGCCGTCACCAACAAGTACTCCGTCACCGACCAAAACACCGTCGCCGACCAGAACTCCGTCACCAACAAGCACACCGTCTCCGACGAGAACCCCATCTCCTACCAGCACGCCGTCTCCGACCAGCACGCCGTCTCCTACGAGAACGCCGTAGGTAAGATACGTGGTACCGGCACCGAGAGCGGTTCCGTTACTCGTAGTTACATACCGGTTCAAGGTGAGGCCGGTCGTGAAGTGGGACGTCGTGTTCATCGAAAAGTTGCCGGATGCGAACGTAATGCCATCGCCAAGCAAATTTTCACGTTTGTAAACCGTCTGGAACTGCGAAACAAGATTCGCACCGCTGATCTTCGTGAACTTACCGATCACATGCTGTGACCATGGGAACGTATGTCCACCGATCGTCGTGCTTGTGGTCGGCATTACCCAACCCGTCGGAACCATCGTCGTACCCTTTGCCAAAGTCTGGAAGTCAACATCGGTTCTTAACGAGCGGGCGAGACGAACAGCGCCTTCTACGTTGAGCTGACCCGCGCCCTGCTCGAACGTATTCGCCCCGGATATCGGCTTAGCAGTGTACTGCATGATCATGCGGATCATGTTCGGTGTCAGGTTCGGATTTACCTGGAGCAGCAAAGCCGCTGCACCTGCAACAACCGGAGCCGACATCGACGTGCCGCTCATGTACATGTTCTTATCAACATCGGCTGCAAGCGCCTCAGTCGTCAGATTGAGGGTTGGGCTAAGCGTCGACATCAGATTGCCGGGGGCTTTGTATGAAACGAGTTTGTTGCCCGGTGCAACGATGTCAGGTTTGATCAGGTTGTCGTAAACAGCCGTTCCGGTCGACGTGCGATAGTAGCTGCGTGTCGGACCGCGTGAGCTGTACGAGGCCATTGTGTCATCAGCCTGCGAAGCCGTGCCGAGCGAATTGCTTGCGCCGACCGTGATAGCATACGGGCTGTTGCCTGGGCTGTGGATCATTCCGTACATCTTTTGCCCTGTAAGATTTTTGCCAAGATTGCCGGCTGCGGCGACGACTACAACGCCGGCATTTGCCAGAGCCTTGACTTTGAGACAGATCGGGTCGTTAGTATATGTGTCGATTGCGTTTGTACCCAAGCTCAGGTTTACAACCTTGATGTTGTAAGTCGTCCGATTGTTTTGGATCCATGTCAGCGCATTCAGCAGCCATGAAGTGTTGCCAAGTCCTGTGTTATTGAGCGCCTTTAAGCTAATGACGTTTGCATTTGACGCAATACCTTTGTAGGCACCCGAGTTGACGGAGGAATTTCCGAGCGCCAAACCCGCAACATGTGTTCCGTGGCCGAAGGAGTCGTTACTTGAGCTGCCCGGTGATGACAAGGGCGTTGGATTCGCGGAACCGGTGGTGAAGTCAACGTTAGCGACAACTCGCGAAGCGGTTCCGTTCTTAAAACCGCTGTGAGGTGCGTAAATACCCGAATCGACGACCGCGATACCAATACCAGCGCCGTTGAGCGTATATGCCGCACGCCCCGTTACTGCAGGCTGCGAACGCATGAGCGTCAAACCGGTCGTATCTTCCACGTGACCCGTAAAAGCAGTCTGCCGATCAGGCGAAACGTAGTTGATCAAACCGCTAGTAGACAAAGACTGTACGGTCGACAAGGGAATGTTTACCACAAGTGTCTCGTCGCGTCCTATACGGTCGATGATCCGGGCTTCGCCGTTCGCCAGAAGCTTGCGGAAAGCCGAATTGTCCGCATCTTTAGCCTGAACGATAACGTCCGTGCGGGTAGCACCGGTTGGGTCCTGTGCCATCATCTCACGAAGATCCGACGAGACGTTGTCGCCGCGATATCCGTTCGAAGTGCTTGGTACATTTGCCGAAGCTGCCTCCGATGCACGATCACTAACCAGGATGGTCGCGAAGAGATCGGCGATCTCGGGCTTGGTAGCGATCTTTTCATCAAAAGCTGCTTTCGAGCTGCCGCCGATGATAGTGAGCTTTCCGCTCTTAATGGCCTCGACTAGCTTTTCACCGGCCTTTCCGGCTTCAAGCACGCTTGTGAGGTCGTCGACAAAGAGGATCGACTTATTATTAGAAGAAATAACCGCATCGATCACCGATGCAATGCGGGCGGACGTTTCCGACGCATTTGACGACGACGAAAACAGGTTGTCGGTCTCGAGCTTTAAGATAGAGACGCCTGTGAGCTTGTTGTGAACGCTTTCGTTCGCGATGCGGATCGCAAGCTGCTCAACGATGAAATCCTGATTCTCGGCTTTTTCATCTACTATGACCGGCTGTCTTTTGCCGCCACCCACTAACACCTGCATCAGACGAATGGTCTCATTCTCGAGGTTTAGGTTTTCACGCAATCTTCCATCACGGCCAAGCTGCGTCAAATCGGTGGTAAAGCTAGTGATTGCCGAAGCGGCGGACGGGGTTTCAGTTCGGTTGGAGGCGAAGGCTCCGACCGCTGCAATATTCGTAAATACAAACGAATAAAGCAGGGCCAGAGACATCGCCCTTTTTAATATCGAGGTTTTTTTAGCGGACAAGTTCATCTTAACTGGCTCCTTCAAAAAGTCGAATGGCGGTGCTCCGCCGTCGCCACTTCTTAAACAAGGCGCGTGCCAGTCGATTATCTGTTGTGAATAAATGCTTTACAGGTATTCGGGAGTGAGCTGGTCGGTCAGGAATCGGTCAGGCTGAAAGAAATATTCGGTCAAAATGATAGACCAAAGGGAAAAGCTGACCGAAAAGTGAATTTCGGCCAGCTTTTTGCTAAAAGATCTAAGATTTCCTCCTCAGATCTCGAGAATATCCACGAGTTCTTGGACCGCACCGGCGCTCTTTTGAAGCGCAGCACGTTCGTCGTTGGTGAGGCTGATCTCGATGATCTGTTCAATTCCGTTCTTGCCAAGTTTGACCGGAACGCCGACGAACAGATTATTGATCCCGTATTCGCCTTCGAGGAAAACTGCGCAGGGCAAGATCTTTTTCTTGTCCTTAAGGATCGCTTCCGCCATTTCTACCGCTCCGAGCGAAGGAGCGTAATAGGCCGAACCTGTTTTGAGCAGTCCGACTATCTCCGCACCGCCGTTTGCGGTTCGGGCTACGATCGCGTCGATCGTTTCTTTTGGCAGGAGTTCGGTGATCGGGATACCGGCACAGGTCGAGTAACGCGGCAGCGGGACCATCGTGTCGCCGTGGCCTCCAAGGACGAAGGCCGTGACGTTCTCGACCGAGACGTTCAACGCTTCAGCGAGGAAGCAACGCATGCGTGCCGCGTCGAGCACACCGGCCATTCCCATCACGCGGTTTTTCGGGAATCCTGAGCGGCGGAACGCGACCTGGGTCATTGCGTCGAGCGGATTTGAGACAACGATGATGAAGGCGTTCGGCGAATATTTCGCGACCTGTTCGGTAACCGCTCCGACGATATCGGAGTTGGTCTTCAAAAGGTCGTCGCGGCTCATGCCCGGTTTGCGGGGCAGGCCGGCGGTGATGATCACTACGTCGGAGTCCTTCGTCTCTTCGTATGAGTTAGAGCCGACCAGCTTTACGTCAAAACCGTCGATCGGGGCGGCCTGGGCGAGGTCGAGCGACTTCCCTTGCGGCGTACCTTCGACGATATCAACCAATACAACATCAGCCAGCTCTTTGCTTGCGATCCAGTGAGCAGCCGTTGCACCTACGTTTCCGGCACCGACGACCGTAACCTTATTTCTTCCTGCAGCCATTATTTTAGTCTCTCCAAGATAGTTAGATCTATACGTGTTTTATTAAAGGAACTATTTTATGATGAGTAGAAAGTTCCCGCAAACAGCTCTTATAAGATTATGAAAAATGCCTACTTACGGGCGGCGTTCTGCTCCGCTTTGATCTTCTCGATGTTGTCGTCCGCATTCGCCCAATCCGCGCCAGCTTCCTTTTCCGGCAAACGCCTTAAACGCATCGTCGTCCGCGGTGCGATGGTCGTTGACGGCAGCGGTAAGCCGGCGGCGGGGCCGTTCGATATTGTGATCGAGAACGACATTATCACGCAGATCGCGGGTTTTGACCCGATCGCCGCAAAAGAAGGTAAAGCCCGCCGTCCGCTGGCCGGTGATCTCGACATCGACGCGAGCGGCAAATATGTGCTGCCCGGATTGATCAATCTGCATGGCCATGCTCATGACGAACGCGGCGGTGTTCCGATGCCGATCGAGTACACGACGAAGATGTGGCTGGCCAACGGAATCACGACCGTCCGCGAAGCGTGGGCCGGGCCGAAGGCGCTTGAGTATCGTTCAAAGATCGAAGCTAACACGCTCGCCGGGCCGCGGATGTTCGCTTACGGCGGTTTCCCGGCGGCCAATCTTAATACGCCCGAACTTGTCAGAAAACGTGTTCGCGATCTGAAGGCCGCGGGCTATGACGGCATCAAGCTTTACACCATGGACCGCGACTTGATGGAGGCGATGATGGACGAGGCAAACAAGCTTTCAATGCGCGTGATGCATCACGTTGGTGTCGA
Organism: Acidobacteriota bacterium; assembly: GCA_031398645.1. Classification (GTDB taxonomy): domain Bacteria; phylum Acidobacteriota; class Blastocatellia; order Pyrinomonadales; family Pyrinomonadaceae; genus OLB17. Next base: position 7,095 of record JANNNS010000164.1, on the reverse strand, counting down.
GGAAACTAATGCTCTCGACGATATCAAATTTGGTACAACGTCGATCGAGCATTGGTACGGCATTCCTGACGCTGCCATTGAATCGGGCCGCCAGAATTTCCCGTCCTACTACAACTACAACGACGAGGTGCACCGCTTTCGCTACGCCGGGCGCCTTTGGCGCGAGGCCGACTGGGACAAGCTGACCGGCGTGCTCGACGCAATGGCGAAGGCGAAGGTGGCGTGGAACCCGACGCTAGTTATTTACGACGCCTCTCGCGATCTGCAGCGGGCTCAGACGAATCCGGCGTTTGCTGAATATCTGCATCCAGTGCTTGAGGAATTCTTCCGCCCAAATCCGTCCAACCACGGCTCGTACTTTATCGGCTGGACGTCTACCGATGAGGCGTTTTGGAAGGAGAACTACCGCATCTGGATGAAGGCCTTGTACGAGTTCGAAAAACGCGGCGGCGTGATCGGCACGGGCGACGATGCAGGATTCATCTATCAGCTTTACGGTTTCGGCCTGATCCGCGAGCTTGAGCTTCATCAAGAGGCTGGCTTTCATCCGTTAAAGGTCATTCAGCACGCTACATCGAACGGAGCAAAGATCCTCGGCAAAGAAGACACGCTTGGCCGCATCCGCGTCGGATACAAGGCCGACCTCGTCGTCGTCAACGGCAACCCGCTCGAGAACTTCAAGGTGCTCTACCCGACCGGCACCGACATGGTCCGCGATGGCAAGGTCGTCCGCGGCGGCGGCATCGAATGGACCATCAAAGACGGCATCCCGTTCCATGTGCCGACCATTTCCGCCGAGATCCGCGACCTCGTTAAAAAGGCCCGGCTGCCAAAATAGCCCATTCTTGCACCGCGCCACACGTGGTTGGCGCAAGGTGGCGCAACAATCGGAGCTTTTCGATGGTGTCCCATTGTGGGACGGCCTAAATGTTGCAGCCATTTGGTTTAGTGCCGAAAGTGTCCCAAACCCAAGAGGAATAACGCCGGTGGGACGCTTTTCGCTGTAACCGTAGTTATTACAACACTTGGAGCTTTCCCATGCCTGATTTGACGCGATCGCCGACAGCATTTGTGGAGACGGCCTCGGACTGCAAGAGCTTGGAGCGTTAGCAAGGGCATAATCTCCAATGCGTTGAGCATATCGCCCTTACTTCGTGCGGGCTTCTGCATTGCGTCCCAAATTTTCCCAGATCATCCGCTATCCATTCGCCTTTCAAAGATCTTGGTGAAGACAGGCCTCCACCCGACAAGCTGCATGTTACCATACGTTGCGTGAACGGTCAAATATCTTATTGATAGGACACGGACGTGAGCTAGAAGAGGCATCTGAAACTTCGAAATAGCTCAAGTTGTGGAATAGAACAGGCGCAACCCCAAGTTTTCATTCGTTCTTTCGGTAAATGTTCGCTTTTATGATCGAAATCATTTTTATGTTGGCGGGCCGCGATTATAGTTCGAGGTATTTACTAGGGAGATCAAATGAAATATATTGCGCACGTCTCAGACATAGAAAGCGACGACAGGGTATGGGAGAAGGACAAGGACGTCAGGGAGCTATTCAATGGGCCGATGCGACGGGTGGTCGAGGTGCGTTTGCAGAATGGTGCGATCCTGGCGAGGCATAAAGCGAATGAGCCGATAACGGTTTTCTGTGTCTCGGGAAACGGCGTTTTTCTGGCCGGCCCTGAATTAGAAGATTCGCACGCAATGCGGGCCGGGACGTTGATCACGCTTGAGGCTGGTGTCGAACACGAGGTCGTGGCTGGACCGCGACTTCACCTGATAGTCACAAAATTTAAGAGCAGCTAAGAACTGCCTTGGGAGAGTAGGAAATGAAAAGGCTTTGGATCATATTGATCGGCGTTTGTGTATTCTCGTTCGCGATTTTGGGATGGATCGGCACGGAGATCTTTCGTCAGGCTCCGCCTATTCCGCGGGAGGTCGTTTCGACCGACGGCACGGTCCTGATCGGGCCCGAGCAAGTATCGAACGGGCAGAACGTGTGGCAGGCGATGGGCGGAATGCAGGTCGGGTCGATCTGGGGTCACGGATCTTATGTCGCTCCGGACTGGACGGCCGACTATCTTCACCGAGAGTCTCTATTCATCCTCAATACTTGGTCGGCGACGGAGTTTTCAACGAACTACGATTCGCTGATGAGCGAACAGCAGGCTTCGCTTCGCCAGCGTCTCGAAAACCTGATGCGGACGAACACCTACGACGAAGCGACCGGGCGAATAACCGTCGATCCGCTTAGGGCAAAGGCGTTCGAGGATAATCTAAAGCACTACACCGACATCTTTGCCAACGGCAATAAGGACTACGCTATCCAGCGTGGCGCCCAGGCAGATCCGGTCAAGCTCCGGCAGCTAACGGCATTCTTCTTCTGGACGGCGTGGGCCTCGGCAGCGAACCGGCCCGACAATACCATCTCCTATACGAGTAACTTCCCTTCCGAGCCGCTCGTGGGCAATGTGCCGACGAGTTCCGCGATAGTCTGGACGGGCGTGAGCGTGATAATGCTGATCGCCAGCATCGGAGCAATGGTCTGGTTTTATGCAGGCTGGCGAAGAGAAGCGATCGACACGGCAGCACCCGATAAAGACCCGCTGATCGGCGAGACGCTGACGCCTTCGCAAAAGGCGACGGTCAAATACTTTTTCGTTGTGTCGCTGCTGTTCCTGCTGCAGATCGTGATGGGGATAATCACGGCGCACTACGGCGTTGAGGGCGGTGGATTCTATGGAATTCCGCTTCAGGATTATCTGCCCTACGTCGTTACCAGGACCTGGCACACACAGCTCGGCATCTTTTGGATCGCGACGGCATGGCTGGCGGCGGGACTATTTATCGCACCGTACATCTGCGGCAAAGAACCGAAGTTTCAGAAGCTGGGCGTCGATGTTCTGTTCGGCGCTCTGCTCGTCGTCGTACTCGGCTCAATGGGCGGCCAATGGATGAGCGTAATGCACAAGCTCGGCAGCGGCGACATGTGGTTCTGGTTCGGGCATCAGGGTTACGAATACGTCGATCTTGGCCGCGTTTGGCAGGCCGCACTGTTCGTCGGGCTTCTGCTGTGGCTTTTCCTGATCGGACGTTCTGCGATCCCGGCCTTGCGTCGTGAGGGTAGCAGCAAATCGCTGGTAATGCTCTTTCTGGTAACGACCGCCGGCATCGCGTTGTTCTATGCTCCAGGGCTTTTTTGGGGAATGCGGACGAACCTGACGGTGGTGGAATATTGGCGATGGTGGGTCGTCCACCTTTGGGTCGAAGGTTTCTTTGAGGTATTTGCGACGGTGGTCATCGCCTTCCTGTTCGCACGGCTTGGCGTGATACAGGCCGAGCACGCTGCCCAGGCATCGCTGCTCTCAGGTGCGATATACCTTAGCGGCGGCATCATCGGCACGCTTCACCATTTGTATTTTGCGGGAACGCCGACGGTCGCGTTGGCTTTCGGCTCGGTGTTCAGTGCACTCGAGATCGTTCCGCTTGTTTTTGTCGGCTATGAAGCGTTTGAGAATATCCGCCACTCAAAAGCACGTCCGTGGCTGGCACAGTACAAGTGGATCGTCTATTTCTTCGTGGCCGTTGCATTCTGGAATCTGGTCGGAGCGGGCGTCTTTGGCTTTATGATCAATCCGCCTATCGCCTTGTATTACATGCAGGGCTTGAACACCACCGCCGTTCACGCTCACGGAGCTCTATATGGCGTATATGGAACGCTCGGGCTCGCACTCCTGCTCTTCTGTATGCGGGCAATGCAGCCGGAACGCATCTGGAACACAAAACTATTGTCGTTCGCGTTCTGGACCATCAACATCGGAATGCTGCTGGAAATTCTGCTCAGTCTGCTGCCGATCGGATTACTGCAGACGTATCAATCGGTCTCGGTCGGATACTGGTCCGCGCGAAGCCCGGAATTTATGCAGACCGATCTAATGCAAACGCTGCGGTGGATGCGCCTGTTTGGCGACACGATCTTCGCTGTGGGAGCGGTCGCGTTCGTCTGGTTCGCAATAAACCTGATGGTCACGAAAGGAACGAAGCAAACCGCTGACCTGAGAGGCTATGAATAAGGACATCGAAAACAGGCAGGACATCGACGAACTGATGCAGGCGTTCTATAAACGGGCGATCGCCGATGATCTGATCGGTTTTATCTTTACGGATGTCGCGAAGCTCGACCTGGAACATCATCTTCCGATCATCGGCGATTTCTGGGAGACGCTGCTCTTTCGCACCGGAGACTATTCGCGGCACGGGCGAAACCCGCTGCAGGTTCACGGCGAGCTCGATCTAAAGACGCCATTGCTGCCCGAACATTTTGCTCGATGGCTTGAGATATTTACGGGCACGGTCGATGAGAGCTTTGCGGGTGAAACGGCCGACTTTCTAAAGATGCGGGCGGAAGCGATTGCCAACAGAATGTTGGAGTTTGTGGGACGGCCGTCGAATCTCAGGTCTCGATATGACGCCGCAGCGGTGCCGCATCTTCGACAATGATCTTGCCGTGACTGATCTTGATAAGGCTCTTGTCTGCGAGCTTGCGTACCGCTCGGATGGTGGTCTCTGTAGTCAGCCCCGCCATTCGAGCGATGTCTTGCCGGCGGAAGAGGATCTTGACGGGCCCTTCAACCGAACGCTTTCCAGCTAGACGCAGGATGATGTTGCCTACGCGGTGTTCCGGTGAAGCGGTCGCAAGGTTCTGGATGGTCGCCGTTTTCTCGCGAAGCATTTCACACATCCACTCGATAACGGCAAACGAGAATTCGCTTGAATCACGCAGCAGGCTGAGGAAATCTTTTCTCGCGACCAGCAGAAGCCGCGTTTCCTCCATCGCAATTCCCGTGGCCGGGTAGCGGCCGCCGTCGAACACAGGCGGCACTGCGAACATTTCTCCATCCTGAAAAATATCGATGATCACTTCTTTGCCGGGCTCAAGGAAATGGATCATTTTCACGCTGCCGGAGATCACCACCGGGAGAAACTCAGCCGCGTCACCGCCAGCAAAAACCTCCTCGTCAGCGGCAAAGGAGTGTGTTTTCCCGATCTTATAGAGAAGCTCTGCAAGGTCTTTGCTGATGGATCGGAGCATCGGTTTCATCGAATTGTTTCTACAGCATCGCCAAAGGCTTGGCAAGTGAGTTCGATCATGCCGGGACTTCTTCGGGTTTTAGGTATTTGGTCATGGAGATGGAGGTGCCGTCGTCGGTGTGGTCGATGTGGACCTCATCCATTAGTTTCTCGATGAGCTTCATTCCCCAGCCGCGACGGGTGGACGGGTCGGCTTCGTCGATCTGCTCGGCCGGTTTGCGGTCGGTCAGGCGGAGTCCTCGGTTTGAGACTGTGATGATGATACGGTCTTCCTCTACGCGGAACTTTTGCCGGATTCGGCGATCCGGGCTAAGTGAGTGCTCCGAAGCATTGATCGAGGCTTCGAGCAAGGCGGTCTTGATCTGATTTATCGCTTTGGCAGAGACGTTGTGGCGGCGGGCGATCTCTTCCAACGCGTGTGCGGCGATCATCTCGCTTTCGTCGTCCATCGGCACGACGACCTCGTATTCATCCGCTGACACCGGGGCACCTGAGTGGCCGTTGCTGGCAATAAATCCTTTCAGAAATGCGACCTGACGGCGGCTCGAACCATAGGCATTGCGCAGGCGAAGCGCCTCGATGGCGTCGGGCGTGAAGCCTTCGGGTGCGATCATCCAGACCTTGAAGTTCGGAAAGTTGCACATCAGCGCGACCATCTCAAGGCGGTCACACCAAAACTCGGCAAGCTCGCGCGAAGCTTCGAGCTTTGAATCGATCTCGGCGGCGACCCAGACGACCTCGTCATCGTCAGTATATCGGCCTTCCTGAAAGCCGAGTGCAACGGCCGAGCGGTCACGGTCGGTCAGGTCGCCAATAGGCTTATAGAGGTCGGCTGCGTTGGCCGTGTACACGATCTGCGGCAGGTGCACGGACGCTTCGTCGGCACGCAGGCCGGTCGTGATCTCGTCGTCGGGCAGTCCCTTGTAATGGTCGGCAAACACGCCGTAATCGAGCGCGGCAAGCGGTACCTGCTGGAGCGAAAATGTTGCAAGCAGGTCACGCAAACCGAGTGCGGCGAGCTGTCGATACCACGCCGCCATGATCCTGGGGGCACGTTTGAGATATGCCGAAACACTCTGGCCGAAGAGTGCCGCCCGTGGTTCGCCCGCCACCTCAAGCCGAAAACGCATGCTGACATAATCAGTCAGCACACGGTCGCCGGCCATCGATTCGACGCGGCCATCGGTCACGCGAATGAATTCTTCGACGTTCAACTGCTCGATCATCCGCGAGAATGCCGGTTCGCCCATCGCCATTCGCTTAAGCCATGATTCGAGCGAAAGCTGTTTTGAACCGAGCGTAGAAGTAATGTCGAGAAGGCTGATGATACTCTTTTGCAGGTCGTGATCGGGCGCGACGCGGTCAAGCACGCCGTCAAACACCCGGCGAATACGGCCGCCGAATATCTCGTGAGCGTATACTTTCTGCACATTCAAAAAGCCGTCGAATGAGATGTCCTGCTCGGCCGCCGACTGGAACATATTGCGGACAGATCCCGCGTGGCCGCTGAACTGATTCGCAAGGAGATCGCGAGTTTCGTCGTTGATCGCCACGCTGAACTTCGCTGCTTCGCGTTCGACCATCGCGGCGCCATCGGCAAAAGCGAGAGGGCTGATATTAAGCCTCTGGGCCGAAGGAATGTCGAGGGCAAAACGGCGTCGGCCGGCCAGGACAAAGGGAACTCCGCTGGTCCCACAGGCATCTTTTATAATGGCCAGGACACGAGCAGCCGCTTCGGAATAGACTGCGGCGTGACAATCATCGACCATCACAAACACTTTGGCACCAGCAGCAGCGGCACGCACCGGAGCGCTCAGGCACATCCCGAGAAGCGCGTCGCTGCTCTCGTTCGAGCAATCATGTCCGACACCGTGAATAAGCCGGTCGATCCAATGCCCGTCAGAGGGGACGGCGATCTCGGCAAGTTCGCAGAGATCGGGAAACCAATTCAATATCGACGCATCTCGGCGGCGGAATGCGACCGTTTGCAAAATGAACTGG
>JANNNS010000162.1:0-12613 GCA_031398645.1 Acidobacteriota bacterium | reverse complement strand
AATTCATTCGCCATTCAAAGATCACGGTAAAGTAGAGTCTCCACTCGACGCTTGAATGATAGCAGGTGTTGCGTGGCTGGTCAAGGATATTATATATGCAACGGCGACGGACGATTGTTGCGACGGGTTCGGGAAGCGATGAGGATCTGAAAAGCACAGACAGGAAGAAAAGTTATCCACGAAATACACGAAAAGGATCAAAATTCGGTTTGTTTCGTGCCGTTCGTGTGATTCGTGGACACCGCAGATTCGCAGGCCAGGCACTATTTCTTCTCAGAATCGCAGGACCGCCCCCAAAGTTCTCGCAAGACTTTTCTTGAATTTCTCAGTTTCATCACTAGAGGGGTCTAATCAGGGACGGATGGCTATGCTGATAGGTTCCGCTGGTCGCCCAGTTTCTCAATCTCGTCGAGCATTGATAGGTAGTCATTATAGCTTCCAGACACAATGTTGTTCTCAACTATGCGAGGATACTGTCTTTGATAGCTCCCGATATACATCCTTGTACTATCCCAGTCAAAATTCAGAGCGAAAAGGGAAATCGGAATGTTGTGAAAAGCGCCTGCAAGAGCGTTAGCCTGTTCACAAAGACCAACCCCCGTGAGATTCCGTATTTCAAGAAAAGCTTCATACAGCATCTCGCATAGTCGTTCCAGTTGTTCTTCAGTCAATCTAGTCTTTCTCGACATATCCATCTGTAACACCTCTAGTGTACCGGCAAACTTAGAATCGGTTTCGAGTTCACGACATTAGAACCCGACGTTGTGTTGGCCGCCTCGACTTCAATTACTTGTCCAGTTTCTCGATCTCATCGAGCATTGACAGGTAGTCGTTGTAACTTCCCGATACAATGTCGTTCTCTACTACGCGAGGATACTTTTTCTGATAGCTTTCAATGTGCATCCTCGTTAGACTCCAGTCAAAATACGGACTAAATAAAGACGCCGGCAAAACGTGGAATGCGTCAGCGAGCGTGGCTGCCTGCTCACTAGAATCCATCCAGGCAAGGCTTCGAATCTCCATAATTGCCTCATCTTGCAGAATAGTTCGATTTGCTGTTCAGTTAGTTTTGAATTACTAAGTTTCATTTTTGATCTAATTTACGGGTCCAGGTCTCGTCGCAGAACCGCCAGTCGGCGTGAGCATCTCCGTCGCGTCCTTTCGTCGATTCAGGCTGTCGTATGTGTCTGCACCGCCTCGAAACCGTCCAGCATAGTTTCTTTCTCGTTACTATTCCTGAGATGTTGAATGGCGTGTATCCGGTTGCAGAGACGGTTGAAACCCCATTGATCGCGACGTGATCGGGCCGCACGCGAGTTGGGTAGTTTAGCAGGAGCGGCAAGCCCGTTGAAACCGGCTGAGGGTCATCTTAGTCCTGGTACTACGCCGTGAACGGCGTGGCTATGCTCCCGCGAAGCCAATTTCAATTGTCGCTGACGCGACAGAATTGTGTCGGACCTTTCCGTGGGTTGAAACCCACGGCTACATTCGGTTGATCGCTACGCGATCTGAGGGCTGTGGATCTAAGATCGAACCACCCCGTCAGCCGCGGCGGCTGCCACCCCTCCTTTTCCAAAGAGGGGAGTTGAAGAAGGCTGCGTTGGATGTATCGCCCATACTCCGTGCGGGCTTTTGCAAAGGAAAGCCGCCGGCGAGATGTCGCGGGCGGCTTGTTTACTTTACTTGCTGCTGTCGGTTTAGGGGACGTCGATGGACATTTCTTTTCCGGCGAAGCTGAAGCTGGGGCGTTTGCGGCCTTTCATGAATTTGGCGGCGGTTTGGGAGAGGGCCGTGATTATCATGGGGAGCGCGATGGACGGGTCGGCCGGGACGAATGCGGTCGTTGCGCCTTTATGCAATCTGCCGAAGACGCCGGTGTGATTGCCGCCGAACGACGGTGTCCGCATTTCGAGCGGGACCGAATCAGTGCAGATCGAGATAGCGTATTTGTGTCCGCGCGGTGTGGTCCGCGTGATGTAGGACGAAAACTCGGTCAGGTTGAGCATGCTCTGGATCGAGGTGCTGCCGAGAGTGATGACGCCGGAATTGCGCGTTTTCTGCGCGATCTGCATCATATCCATCGTGTCCTGAGTGCTGTCGAACGACAACTGCGACTTCTTCTCAAACCTTGCACGGGCAATGCCGATGGCCATTTCCGAACCGATAAGGTCAGGGCAATAGACCGGGATGCGTGCCTTGAATGCCGAGGTCATGATGCCGTCTTCGTGCGCGATCTCGGCGAGTTCGCGGCCGAGCAGGTGAAGATATTCGCGGGTCGAGTATGAACGCGTCAGGTCGAGCTGATTGATGACGCTGCCGATCCACTCGTCGGCTTCCTGATACTCTTCGCTGTTCGCAAGCGTGTCGCCGAGGCGAACGATGTCCGCTGTGTCCAGCTCTTCGTCGCTCATGCTCGGGTGGCCCTGAAAATGGTTCCGGCCGAGCGTTTCGTGAATATCCTGATAAAGCACCGTTCCCGACATAACCAGCACGTCGACAAAGCGGTTCTTGATCACATAGGCGAGCAGCCGACGCATTCCGGACGGGATAAGATTCCCCGAACCGCACACATATATCGTGGAGTTGTCATCCAGCATGTCCAGCCAGATGCGGTGAGCTTCTGCCAGTTGTTTCGCGCCAAAGCCTGCTCCTTCCATTTTCTCCAACAGACCAGCAACCGAACGGTCGCGGTCGATCGGCACCGGTCGTGTCGGTACCGTTAAAAACTTTGCAGACTTTGATTTCTTTTGAGCCACCATTGTTCAGAATCTCCAGATAAAATAATTTCGCATGAAATGTGAAAAACGTATAAAAGTGAAAATGTGAAAAAGTGAAAAGGTTCGACTGGCGTCTGCCCGAGATCAATACCGTCGAAGCACTCAACTTTCTTTTTCACTTTTCAACTCTTTCACTTTTTCACTTTCCTTCGCCGCCATTTGGGGCGAGATATGTATAACTGTCGGCCTGATTTTCGTAAAACTCGATCAGGCTGTTGCCTTCCTTCGTGGACAGTTCGCCGTCCTTGATCCGCTGCAGAATGCCGCGGCGGAATTGGTCATGTAGCTGCACGGCATCAAAGCGCACCGAAAGGAGCGAATCTGCCAGCGTAGCACCGTAGATGACCTTTTTGATTATATGGCCGTCGTCGCCGATGAAAATATGAGCTTCGTGCGGAACGCCGAAGAGGTTATGGTTATTGCCCATAACTTCCTGATAGGCACCCACCAGCATCATAGCCAGGTAATAAGACTCACCCTTGACGAGTTTGTGAAGTTCAAGCACGGGTTTTACATCGTGCAGATCCACGAACTTGTCAACAATTCCGTCGGAATCACAGGTGATGTCACATAGCGTAGCATATTCTGTGGGCTTTTTGTTGAGTTTATGAATTGGGATGATCGGAAAAAGCTGTTCGAGCGCCCAGTTGTCCGGCATCGATCGAAACACCGAAAAATTAGCGAGATATTTTGCGCACATCAGCCGGCGGAGTTCATCGAATTCCTCGGCCACATACTTTTTCATCTGGGCGAACTGGTCCGCCTTTTCGCACACGTCCCAGAACAGGACCTCACCCTTGCCTTTGTCCTCGAGCGTTATTAGCCCGAGGTTGAACATCGTGAAGAGCTCATCGCGGTTCTCTAACGCGTCGTGATAATACTCGCGATAATTCTTGGCGTTGATCGTTTCGCGCAGGTCGTGAAGTTCGCGTATCACCTGCGGGTCGTCCTTGGTAACCTCCATCGGCGTGATGTCCTCGACGACCGTTTCGATCTCGTCCTGAACGTTCGTGACCAAGATCGCGTGATATGCCGAGAGGTACCTGCCGGATTCCTGAATGATCGTCGGGTGCGGAACATTCTCATCGTCGCAGACCGTTTTGATCACATAGATAACGTCGTTCGCAAATTCGCGAGCATTGTAATTGGCCGAGGATTCGAACGATGTACGTGAACCATCGTAATCGACCGCCATACCGCCGCCGACATCAAGGTATTCGATCGGAATGCCCATTTTGCGGATCTTGGAATAGGTCCGGGCGGCTTCCTTCATCGCGTTCTTGATGCGTTTAATGTCGGTGAGCTGTGAGCCGATATGGAAGTGAAGCAGCTTCAGCATATCGATGCGGCCCGCGTCCTGAAGCTGGCGGATCACATCGAGGATCTCGGTCGTCGTAAGCCCGAACTTTGCTGCTTCGCCGCCGGATTTTTCCCACTTTCCGCTCCCTTTGGAATAAAGCTTAACGCGGACGCCGAGCATCGGGATCTTAATGTCAGGATTGTCGGTCGTCATCTCGTCGAGCAGGCTGAAGGTGTGTTCAAGCTCGCTCATCTTCTCGATAACGATGACAACGTTCTTGCCCGCCGCCGCACCGGCAAAGGCGAGCTTTACAAAATCACGGTCCTTAAACCCATTCAGAACGAGCAGGCTGTCCTTGGATTGCTCAAGGCCGAGGGCGGCGTAGAGCTCGGCTTTGGAACCGGCTTCGAGCCCGAAATTATAGCGCGAGCCTTCGCGAAGATACTCTTCGATCACGGCACGATTCTGATTTACCTTCATCGGATAAACGCAGAGATGGCCGCCCTCGTACTCAAATTCCTTTATGGACTTCTTGAACGCAGTTTGTAGCTTGCGGATCTGGCCGAAAAGCAGCTGCGGAAATCGGAGAAGCACCGGCGTAGTGATGCCGCGTTTGCGAAGGTCGTCAATTATCTCTTTTACATCCGCCGTTAGATTCTCGTTGTCAGGCGAGATCACGGTCAGATTGCCCTTACGATTGACGCCAAAATAGCCGGCTCCCCAGTTCGCGATGCCGTAGGTCTCAGAGGTCTGCTCTATTACTGCACTCAATTTGCCATTCTCCGCTGTTGAGATCTAACCAATAATCCAGTCAACAAAAATTTAAAGTGTATCAAAAATAGAAAAGTACGACAACGCTCCCATTTTTATTGGGCCGGAGCGTGCAAAGATAGCGGTTCGTGCCTTAGTTCGGCGACCCGATACGGTGATCGACGCGGTCTATCGCGACAGATGCAGGCTACCGGAGCGGCCGCTTTGGCATAAGCTTTGCAATTGTCCGATATCGAGACACGGGGAGAAATGGGAAAAAACCCCGAACCCCGAGCAAAATAAGGCTTTTTGAGATAATTCAGGATAGTGTGAGGGGCAAATTGCCAAAAAATGGTGTCAATATTTGTCACAATCTCGACAAGCCGCATTTGAGGTGCCCATATGAATTCGAAGAAAGAAAAAGGATTCTCACTCGTTGAGTTGCTAATCGTAGTCGTAATACTTGGCATCGTGGCCGCCCTTGCGATTCCAGCTCTGCAGCGCGCCGTCACGGCGGCGGAGAACCGAAGCGTCCACGCCACGATGAGGACGATGAGCTCGAATCAGGCGACGTTCTACTCACAAAATCAACGGTTTGCCCGACTGGATGAACTGAACAGTTTTAGCTCAAATGGCCTCGGTACGACCGTCGTGAACAAACTCGTTCGAAACAACTTCACTTTCGAGATGAGCCCGGTGAATCCGACCGACGTCGAACTGCGAGACGGTTACTCGATCGGAGCGTTCCGAACGGCGGGCGGTATTACTTATAGATTTGAGCTGACGAATGACGGCCTCCAGCGAGTGCTGCCCGGTGCTGAAGAATATTGATCCCACAAATAGTCATCGGAATTCGATGGAGAACCAATCATGAGTGTTTTTGAAGACCTGATCGACGAGCTAAAGAACGAGAATCTTCTCGAAGACACGGTCCTCGATCACGAGAGGGCCGATGCCGCGGCCCCGGATCTTGAGCCTGATCCGACGAGCCAGATCGCTTCTCAAGCGGTCGAAGAGGTTCAGGATGCCACGGCGGGCGACGAATCTCTGGTTGACCATGACCTTCCACAGATCGAAAAACCTTCGAACCAACGCGAGTTTTTCCGAAAGAGGGCGGAGGAGGAAGTTTCAAGCCTGCAGATGGTCCAGCACGTTCTTTCGGGTGTTGAGCGAGAGTACTTGCAGGCGACGCCGCGGGCTTTTGACGATCTGAACGCAAAGAAGGCCTTACATAAATTCCTGCAGGTCTCGGGTGATCTAAGATCTCCCGAACACGCCGAAGCCGAACTTGCCCTCAGAAGCGAGACCGAGACGTGGAGCTACGCGCTTTTTGAGCGCGATCAGCAGATCTCGGTAGCAAATGTAAGACGATTTTGCGAAGAGTCGCGTCCGGTCCTAAGTTCACAGGCTTTGATCGCCCTGGCGAGATTTTACCGGAACTCGCCGTATTCCGAAGATGTCCGCAGCAAATTCGACTATGTGATGACCCGGCTCTTTTCGCGTGAGACCGGCGAAGAGACGCGCAAGCCGTTGTTTGGCCATGACGAAATGATCGGCCACATCAGTACGCTATACGGCAATTGGTCGAGCATTGCCTTATATACACGCGAGGACGATCAGATCGAGGTTTCACTCACGATCACGCGTTTTGATGAATTTAAGGTAGAGATCGAGAACGCGGATTCTTTTGACGAATTGCTTGAGTCGGGCTTCTTTAGCCGCGTCCGAGCCCACAAGGAAGAGTCGGCCGAGATGTTCTATGTACCGGACGTCGTTGCCGCAGCGATCAGGTGCAATCTGGCTATCGGGAACCGTTACGTTGAGTTGATAGGACGCGAGCGGACGCGGGCGAGCGTTGAAAAGATCGAAGAGAAGTACGGGGAAGAGTACGATCACATCGTTTCGGACGCGGCAGGAAAGACTCTATTGCTCTCGGATGTTCTGTTGATCGAGCCGACGTTCGAGGAGCCCTATGAGGAAGAGGGCGAAGCCGCGGCGACGCCGGCTGTAGCCGCCGCACCTGGTGCGAAGAAAGTTGTCGCGCCGAAGAAAGAACGGACATACGACGTTGGCGTTAATAAGTGGCTGATGGTGTTTTGTTTTGTAATGCTGTTTGTCGCTGGTGCTTTGTACTTTGGAGCCGACAGGCTCGTCTCATCCGAAGACGCGTCTGCACCGAGTGCGAAGCCGCTTGATCTGGGCGACGCTGAAATCGGCCAGTTCATTAGAAGCCCCAGGTCTACAAAAGAGACGATGTACGCCGTAACACAGCCGGCATTTGATTCTCTCGACGAAGAAAAGCAGAAAGAAGTGCTAGCGAAAGTGCAGAAGTTTGCTGCCTCTAAGAGGCTGAATAAAGTCAATCTGATCAACGGCAAAGGCCGAACGGTCGCCTTTGCGTCAAAAGACAGATTTGAGCTTGTTGCCCAGTAGCTGATTCATTGTCAAAATGGAAATTAGCGGGTCGCCCTTGGTGGTCCGTTTTTCTTTTGTAGATACAATTATGTGCCCAGTCTGTTCGATTCCGACATAAATGTAGGAAATGTGCTAGTCACCGGGACGGCATGATTCGATTAGTTGGTGTGTTTACATAGGTTAGCTCAAGGAGCTTGACTGGTACGGAGGTTGCACCGATGTTGCACCGGAAGCGACGCTCTTTTTATTGCGATCTTCTGGGAAGCCCACCCAGCAATTCAGGATGGGCCGGCGTGATCGTGTGTGCGCTTGTTCTCATATTTTGAAAATACTGAAAGTTTGTCAGGAGCAAAATGAACCCTAAATCAATTATCGCGTATGCCGCCGAGCACGAGGCCAAATTTGTCTCGATCAGGTTTACGGACCTTCCCGGTGCGTGGCATCACCTCACTTATCCGATCCATAATTTAACGGAAGATACATTTGAAGATGGATTTGGCTTTGACGCTTCAAGCCTTCGCGGCTGGGCGGCAATTAATGAGTCAGATATGCTGCTTATCCCCGATCCGTCGCGGGTCTGGATCGATCCATTCGCCGAAGAGACCACAATCTGTCTGATCGCGAACGTGGTCGAGCCGATCACTAAGGAAGGCTACGGCCTCGACCCGCGTTCGGTCGCCCTTCGTGCGGAAAGCTACCTTCGCTTTACGGGAATCGCCGACACAATAAACGTTGGCCCGGAGGCCGAGTTCTTTGTCTTCGACAGTGCAGAATTCCATAACAATCAGAACTCTGCCGGGTTCACGATCGATTCCGAGGAAGGCCATTGGAACACCGGCCGAAAGGGAAGCGAAGATAATCCGAACCTCGGCTATCACATTCGGGCAAAGGAAGGCTATGTACCCGTGGCTCCGGTCGACACGCTGGTCGATCTTCGCAATGCGATCTCGCTGGTCCTGGCCGATGTCGGGATCGACGTTGAATGCCATCACCACGAGGTCTCGACCGCCGGACAGTGCGAGATCGACTTCAGATTCTCGAATTTGCTGCACACGGCCGACAACGTGATGCTTTTTAAGAACGTGGTGAAAAACACGACTGTTATGCACGGACGCACGGCGACGTTTATGCCGAAACCGCTCTTTGGAGATAACGGTTCCGGGATGCACTGCCATCAGTCCCTGTGGAAAGACGGTAATCCTCTGTTTGCTGGCGAAGAATACGCCGGATTGTCTGAGATGGCGAAGTTCTACATCGGCGGCCTGTTGAAGCACGCTCCGGCCCTAGTCGCGTTCGCGGCACCTACGACAAACAGCTACAAGCGCCTAGTGCCGGGCTTTGAAGCTCCGGTGAACCTGGCCTATTCGGCGCGGAACCGGTCGGCTGCGGTTCGCATTCCGATGTTCTCGCCTTCGCCCAAAGCCAAGCGGCTTGAGTTCCGTCCGCCCGATCCAAGCTGCAATCCTTATATCACTTTTGCCGCGTTGCTGATGGCAGGACTGGATGGTGTGCAGAATCGGATCGATCCGGGTGCTCCACTTGATAAGGACATCTACGATCTGCCGCCGGAAGAGTTGGCTAATGTTCCGTCGCTTCCGGGCAGCCTCGATGAAGCGTTGACGGCACTTGAGAACGACTACGAGTTCTTGCTCAAGGGAGACGTCTTTACCAAGGCAATGATCGACCGATGGATCAGCTACAAGCGTGAGAAGGAGATCACGCCGCTAAGGCTGAGGCCGCATCCGCTTGAGTTTTCAATGTATTACGACGTGTAGCTTAAGCTAATGTGTGAGATAATAATGCGGGCTAAGCTGAACGCTTGGCCTGCATTTTTGCGTATGAAAGTGGAACCGGTCACTTTACGAGGAACTCACGTCGTGCTCGAACCGTTGTCGCTCGATCATGTTGACGAGCTGGCATCCGTAGGCCTTGATCAAGACCTCTGGAAGTTCACGGTTGTAACGGTTTCTTCGCTCGACCAGATGCGGGAACACGTTGAGCAGGCGTTGGCTTATCAGGCCAGCGGCAATTCGATCGCATTCGCGACCCGCGATCTCCGTTCCGACAAAATTGTAGGTTCTACACGCTTCGGCAATATTGACGCCGCAAATCGAAGAGCAGAGATCGGATGGACGTGGGTGACGCCGGAGATGCAACGTACTGCGGTAAACACCGAAGCTAAGCTCCTGATGCTGACTCATGCTTTCGAAACCTGGGGTTGCATTCGGGTGGAGTTCAAGACGGACGCGACCAATTTACGTTCTCGAAATGCGATCCTTCGGCTGGGGGCAAAAGAAGAAGGAACTCTCCGCCAGCACATGATCACACACAGCGGCGGTTTCCGTGACACGGTTTATTTTAGTATTCTCGATAGTGAATGGCCGGGCGTAAAGGCCGGCCTTGTAGAGAGATCGAGGAAGTACGAATGATCAGAATATCAGCCTTAGTTTTGGGAGCATTGTTTTTCGCCGCGTGCGGCGGCGCGGCCGACGAACCGGTCGCGAAAAGCGGTAATACCGTGGCAAACAACCGTCCTGCGGTCGTGCAGCCGGGCAACGCGGAGCAGCCGAGTTCCGCGGCACCGCCCGCAAATGCTGCTAACGCGGCTGAGAATCCTTTGACCATTGCGCGAAACAAGAAGATCGAAGCGATGCGCCAGTCTGGAGGTGATCCAAATGCCCCGAAGCCGGATATTGAAGCGGTGTTAAAACAATCTACCCGGCCAGCGCCCGAGAATTCCGAGTTCTCATTCGCTTTGCTTGATATTCTGGTCGAGCGTCGCACCTTCCTAAAACATCCCGTTTTGGCAAAGGTCGAGAAGGTCACTGAAGGCCAGAAAAAGACGATCAAGGTTTTCCTTAAGGATGGCCGGACCATCGATCTGCCGGGTGATTCGATCGAATCCCTCTCAACTGCCGCTAGCGTTGTGATCCTGAGGGCTGCGAAGATCGACACGGCACGACCGGCTGAACCTGCACAAGCCAAACCGAACGCTCCCGTGGCCAACTAATGTCTCGAAACGCCGGCGCCAAATAGTGTATAATTTTAGCGGTATGGAACGATTGACTGTACTTTGCCCGTGCTGTGAATCAACGATTACTATCGACGGCCAGACCGGTGCCATCATTTCCCATGCCGAAAAGAAGAAGGTCCTCGGTTCGTTCGAGGATCTGAAAGGCGAACTGGGAAAGCAAAAAGAGGTTCGGGACGCACTTTTCTCGCAGGAAATGTCGTCGCAGAAGGACCGGGAACGACTCCTGGACGAGAAGTTTCGGGAAGCTATGAAGCGTGCCGATATTGATAAAGACAAACCGTTTCGCAATCCGCTGGATATGGATTGACCTGATCGATCCGACCGATACACCTGCCGTGTTACTGAAATTTACATAAATGACCGCTCCGATGACCGACACTGAAAAGACCGCGAGTCCAGCGGACCGTCTCATTGTTGCGCTTGATCTGGATAGCGCCGAGCGGGCCGTTGACATAATTTCGCAGTTAGATGGGCTTGGTGTGACATTCAAGATCGGGCTTCAGTTGTTTGCGGCCGCCGGTCCGAAGTTTGTCGAGCGGCTTGCAGCCGACGGAAGAAGGATCTTTCTAGATCTCAAGTTTCACGATATTCCGAATACGGTCGCGAAGGCTGGGATCGAGGCGGCGAAACTTGGTGTGTGGATGTTCAACGTCCACGCCTGCGGCGGGAGCGAGATGATGAAGCGAACGGCCGATGAGGTGGGTGAGTTTTGTTCGGCAAGCAACCGCACGGTACCGCACATCATCGCTGTAACTGTTTTGACCAGTGCCGAGTCTAGAGTATTGGATGAGACAGGCATCGAAAGTACGGTGGACGGCCAGGTTGCGAGGCTCGCAAAGCTGACCCATGAGTCAGGGCTGAACGGAGTCGTTGCCTCGGCGAAGGAGATCGGGATCATTCGTTCGGCGGTACCTGATAAACATTTTCGCGTCGTAACGCCGGGGATAAGGCCGCAAAATGCAACAAATGACGATCAGAAGCGTGTAATGACACCGGGAACGGCGATCTCAGCGGGTGCCGACTACCTTGTCATCGGCCGGCCCATCACCGACGCGGGCGACCCACGCACTGCAGCAGAGAAAATATTGAACGAGATCGGGATGGCAAATTAGCTCTCAGTGCTTTTATGTCCAACGGAAACATCTGGATGATAAAGAAAGTTTTAAGTTCGCTCGGGACAGGCCTGTTTCTGGCTGCGGTTTTCTGCGTGGCACACGCGTCAGTATTTCCGCAGGCTGCAGCGAACGGCGAGGGCCATTTTAAGGTGGGCGAACGGCTGACTTATTCGGTCGACTTTGAGAAATTCTCGAACGTCGCGTATGCCGAACTGTACACTATATCCAAAGGTAAGATCGGCGACCTTGACGCGGTCGAACTTCGTGGACGCGTTAAGACGCTGGATTTTATAAGTGCAGCATTCTATTTGGTCGACGAATCCCGCACCGTTTTTGTTTCGCCTGACGGCACGCCGCTCTACATAACCCGCGTGCAGAATATCGGAGGCCTTCCACGGGAAACGATCCAGAATAATATGGCCGCGCCGACCGGGAACTTTGACCTTCTTTCGATGATCTATCGGATCAGGCATTCAGGCGGTTCGGGCTCATTCAGTATTTTTGAGAACGAAAAAGTCTTTCCGGTAACGTTTCAGCTGACCGGAAACGAAAAGCATAAGACCGATGCTGGAGAGTTCGAAACGACACTGCACACTGTCCAATCGGAATATTTCACGGAGGTTGGAATAAAGGAGCTTCGAATCAACCTAAGCACGGACGAAGCGAAGGTTCCGGTCGCGATACGCTTTAAGACCGCTAAAGGTGAATTTCGGGCAAAGGTTGCGAGCATCCAGAACGTCGAGCCGGAGGCGGAACCAGTTCCGACTCCTTCGCCAATTTCCACGCCAAGGCCATTGCCGACGCCCTCGCCCACCCCAAGGGCCTATGTAGACAATCAACCGCTGCTTCCGGAAATTTCATTTGTTCTCGGCGAGACGCTTGAATATAGCATTTCGGCAGCAGGCCAGCCTGTCGGCACTTTTGTTCTGCAGGCGACTGAACGCAAACAGTTTCAAGGGCTCGACAGCTTGCTTCTGACCGGGACCGTGACCGACGCGACCGGCGGTATCTTTGCAAAGGGGGACGGCATCCAGGCACAGGTCAATCCTGACACGCTGGCTCCGCGCAAACTGGATATAAATCTAACCGGTCCGCTGGCAAACCTGAACCAGACGGTAATTTTTATCGAGAAGACCAACCTGGTGATGTTCAAGGGAACCGGACAGGTGGAGGTGCCGGTCGGAACGCACAGCATTCTCAGCCTTGTCTATGCTATTCGGTC
>JANNNS010000046.1:0-10043 GCA_031398645.1 Acidobacteriota bacterium | reverse complement strand
CATATCGTTGGTGCTCGCCGCAGAAAATAGCGACTTTGCCTCATCAAAAGAGGCTAGTGCTTTTTTGTAGAATGGGATGGCGAGATCGAACATCTCAGTGTGAAAGTAATGATCGCCAACGAACTTCCGTGCAGCGCCAAGGCTCAGAGATCCATTATTGCTCCGAGAGAATGCTTCACTTCTGCGATAATATTCGAAGCCGTCATCCGTACGGCCGGCCTTGAAACTCGCCTCGACAAGTATTGAGAGTCCGAGCGCGATACCCGGAACAAAGTTCTCTTTTTCGAATATCTCGAGCGCAGCCTTACGACGGGCTAGAGCAAGTTCATACTCACCCATCTCATGATAGAGAAAGCCTATCCCGCCTAGGAGGCGGCCGCGCTCGATCAGATCAATATCCAAAGGGAAGGCCTTTTCGGCAGCCAGATACTCTTCCAGCGCTTCCTGCTTCCGGCCCAGCATGTTTAGTAGATGTCCGCGTGTGACGATCGCCTTGTTCAAAAGCCGGGGTTCGCCGGAGTCGGCAAGGAGCTGTTTTGCTTCCTCGGCGTTCGCGAGCCCCAGCAGATAGCTGCCGGTTGCAATTCTAACTCCGCCAAGAGCAACCAGAGTGTTGGCCAAGGCTCTCTCACTCGCTCCATGCCTGAACGCGGCTACCGCGGCTTCGTAATTCGATACTGCGCCGGTGAAGTCGCCTTTCTGCTCCTGTATCTCTGCCATTCCGCGGAGGTAATAGCCGCGGCCCTCGGTGTTGTCGTTCCGATCCAGCAAATAATTGACCTGAGCAAGCGACGCAGAGGCTTCCGTTTCGTGTCCGCTTAGGCTAAGAAACCTCGCATAAAGGGAGAGGTTCTTGATCGCGTCGAGAGGTGGAAGGCGGTCATTGAAGCTGACGGAGCGTTTGGCAGTAGCAAGGGCATCCATTCGCTGACTGAGGAGCTCCTGCATACGAGCCGCGCGGCGAAGACTTTGGGCTGCCGCCTGAAAGTTATCTATCGCGACAAATG
Source organism: Acidobacteriota bacterium (assembly GCA_031398645.1). Lineage (GTDB taxonomy): Bacteria > Acidobacteriota > Blastocatellia > Pyrinomonadales > Pyrinomonadaceae > OLB17. The sequence continues at coordinate 9,036 of JANNNS010000046.1, read as the reverse complement.
CGTCGGCCGCTTCAAAATAAAGGTCGATGGCCTCTTTTACGGCCGTGCCATTCCACCGTGATCCAATGCTCTGTGCTCTGTCAGCGAGTTCCTTTGCGGACGGCCCAGCCGCGAAAGCGGGGCTTATAGGGGCCGCAAGTGCAATGACAAGAACGGCGAATGCTATCGACTTGCGGCAAAACTGAGACATAAAAACACGGCGAATTATCTCATATTCGTCGGCGATTCCGCTATTTTTCGGCAAAACCGGAAATGTTCCAGCCGATCTCGTAATTCTTGAACGTAGCGAAGCGGGACAAGTAATTGCTCGTGCCAACATCAGCAGGGGAAAGTCCACCCTTTGTGAAGGGAAGCCCATCTTTGGTGAGTGGCAGGAAGTCCTTTGTGAAGGGCAATCCATCCTTCGTAAATGGCAGGCCATCTTTCGTAAGAGGCAGAAAGTCTCGCGAGCCAACTGCGATAGCTCGTTCAGTCGTGCGAAGCGGAACGCCGCCCGAAACTAAGTTGCCTGAAGCGGTGCCCGACGCCTTGCGTGATCGCCGAAGCGAGACATTCCCCACATATTCGAGGAGAAATGAGTACCATTCAGATATCTGCGTACTTTCGCGATCGTTAACAAAGCGAAGGGCCCGATACTGTGAGTCCGTAACGGCAAATGAAAGGCTCGACCAGGGGAAGAAGATCGAGATCCCGTTCGAGAACTGGTAGTTCTCGCCGCTGAAGCCGCACCGGATCACGCTTTCATCAACTGAATCGATGACTTCCTCAGCGGCTTCGACTACCGACATAAAGAGATCGCCTTGTTCGCCATAGGAGCACTCCTCGATCAATCGCTGACACAGATCCTTGAGATCCACGGATTGTTCGGCCATGTAGGTCTGGGAATCATAATGACTCTGGAGGATGATCCGCTTGAGGATACGGGCGGTTTCAGCTCGATCTCCTTGTATCTGATCGCATAACAGGCCGCGCAATTCACGAGCAAGGCGATCGACCGCGGCTGCGATATCGCCTGTTTTTCCGAGCCGCCATGCGGAAATGTCTATCGACCGGCCGCCCACTGCCAGTGAGTGGTGAAGATCAGTGAACGATTCTACGAGGCTGGCAGCCAGGGATTCTTCTCCGCCGCCGGCTTCCAGGGTTTTCGCGAATGAACCAAGCATCTCGCAATATCCCCACCCGGTGTTTGGCAGGCTTCCCTGTGACGCGACCATCGTCGAGGCGACGTTCTGCAGTTCGTAACCGACCTCGGCCATACTCATCAGGCAGCTGTCGAAGCCCAGAATGGAGATCGGGTTGCCGATTCCTGAAAGATAAAGCTCGTTCGCGCGCTCGAGAGTCTCGCGAAATTGAGGCAGAGTGAAGTGTCGGCCGGTACCTTCATCGTGCAAGAACGTGGTTCCGTGAAAGCCGAGGCTGTGCCCGGAAACTATCAAGGCATAGTTTTCTGCCGGGCGGCCTCTAAGTCCTTCGCTCGTGCTGCCCGTGCACCATCTCACAAAGTTCAGCAGTGCGTCGGGAGATGCCGAGTTATCGTGATGATTATAAGCTCCGTTCTGTTCGCCGTCTTGGTGGACGCAAAGTTCTTGGGTTAGCGGCTGGCAAAAGCCGAGCCTGTCCGTTGCCGGATCCGAAAGATCGACGTACATTGTCGGCGCCGTAATGGATGCGCCGTCAAAATAAGCCAGTAGATTGATCTTTGAGCGTTGATAGTCGGTCATTGAGAATGCAAAACGACGAAGACTCTCGAGCGAGTAGGCCATGTGTTCGCTTAGATTATTGTCGCCTGCGAGATAAACCATTATCGTCCATTCCTTTTTTTCCATGGGATTGCCAGGCAGAGGGTCGGTCGCAAATTGAGTAGATCGTCGGGAAGAGTTCAAGGGAGTTCTCATTTCGTTTTCTCCTTAATGTTGGTAGTGAATAGGTAGAACGGACTCGACTCTTTTGAGTCAAATGCCGCTCTATTTCGAAATGAGTTTTCGTAAGAAAAGCTTACACCGCCTATATGAGTTGCAGATTTTAATAGAGGTCTGCGAATCGGTTATACTACCGAGTTTGGAAACACAAAGGTAAATGCCGAAAAGAACTGACATTAAGAAGATACTTATCATCGGGTCGGGGCCGATCGTTATTGGGCAGGCCTGCGAATTCGACTATTCGGGTACGCAAGCATGCCGATCGTTGCGGGATGAGGGCTTTGAGGTCGTCCTGGTCAATTCAAATCCGGCAACCATTATGACGGATCCGGAGATCGCCGATCGGACGTACATCGAGCCTCTGACGGTTGAAACGCTGACGGCGATCATTGAGAAAGAGCGGCCTGATGCACTGCTGCCGACTGTAGGCGGGCAGACAGGGTTGAATTTAGCGGTAGATCTTTACGAGAAGGGAATTCTTGACAAGTTCGGGGTCCAGCTTATTGGTGCCAACATCGATGCGATCAAGGTCGGTGAGGATCGGGAACTTTTCAAGAAGGCGATGGACGAAGTCGGCATTCCTTCGGCCAAGGGTGGTTTTGCTCACACTTGGGAAGAGGCGAAGGCGATCGTGGAGGAGACTGGGTATCCGGCGATCGTCCGACCAGCTTTCACCCTTGGTGGAACGGGCGGCGGAACGGCTTACAATCCCGAGGAGTTTGAAGAAATAGCGAGAGGCGGCCTCGCAGCTTCGCCGGTGTCTCAGATCCTTGTCGAGGAGTCTATCCTGGGCTGGAAGGAATATGAGCTTGAGGTGATGCGTGATCTGAACGATAACGTCGTCATTATCTGCTCGATCGAGAACTTCGATCCAATGGGCGTGCACACCGGCGACTCGATCACCGTCGCTCCGGCTCAGACGTTGACGGATGTTGAGTATCAAAACCTTCGCGACATGTCGATCAAGTGCATTCGCAAAGTTGGAGTAGAGACGGGCGGTTCGAACATTCAGTTCGCCATAAACCCGGAGGACGGTGAGGTTCGGATAATCGAGATGAATCCGCGCGTCTCGCGTTCGTCTGCCTTGGCCTCAAAGGCGACGGGCTTTCCGATCGCGAAGATCGCGGCGAAGCTAGCGGTTGGCTACACGCTTGACGAGATACCTAACGACATTACAAAAAAGACTCCCGCATCCTTCGAACCTACCATCGACTACGTCGTAACAAAGATCCCGAAATGGGCATTCGAAAAGTTTCCCGGCTCTGAGGACGTTCTGGGTACGCAGATGAAGTCCGTAGGTGAGGTTATGGCCATCGGCCGAACGTTCAAGGAGAGTTTATTTAAAGGACTGCGTTCGCTAGAAGCTGTTAAACCATTGCGTTTAGAGGGTGTTCCGGACGCCGAGTTGCAGCGTAAACTTGCCCGTCCAAACTCGCAAAGATTCTCTTATCTGACCTACGCTTTGCAAAACGGATATTCGACAACTGAGATCCATCGGCTCACAAAAATCGATCCTTGGTTTCTCGATCAGTTGGAGCAGGTAATGGCGCTTCAAACAGGCCTTGAGGGAAAGAGCCTGGAGGATTATTCCTCCGATGAACTGAGAACCGCAAAGGAGTTTGGCCTCTCAGACAGACGACTTTCCTTTCTTGCCAAATCACCTGAATTAGAAGTACGTAAACATAGGAAAGAAATGGGGATAACGCCCGTTTATAAGAGAGTAGATACGTGCGGTGCCGAGTTTGAATCCTTCACGCCGTATCTTTACTCAACTTATGAGCAGGAGTGCGAATCTGATCCAACAGATCGGAGAAAAATAATGATTTTGGGCTCCGGCCCCAACCGGATCGGGCAGGGCATCGAGTTCGATTACTGTTGCTGCCACGCCTCCTTTGCCCTACGTGAGGCCGGGTTCGAAACGATCATGGTCAACTGCAACCCTGAGACCGTTTCAACGGATTACGATACATCCGACCGCCTGTACTTCGAGCCGCTAACGTTTGAGGACGTTATGAACGTCGTTGAGAAAGAAGAGCCGGAGGGCGTTATCGTTCAGTTCGGCGGCCAAACTCCTCTCAATCTCGCCGACAGGCTTCACGCCGCCGGCGTTCCGATAATCGGGACTTCGCCAGACTCGATCGACCTTGCGGAGGACCGCAAACGGTTCGGAGCATTACTTGAAGAATTGAACATTCCGTGTCCGGAAAACTCAAGTGTGACCTCAGCTGATGAGGCGAAAGCTGTTGCAAACAAAATAGGTTATCCGATCGTGGTCAGGCCGAGCTTTGTGCTGGGCGGGCGAGCGATGGCCATCGTTTACGACGATGTGACGCTGGATGAGTATATGCGGTCGGCGGTCGATGCATCACCGGAAAAGCCAATTTTGATCGACAAGTTTCTGGAGCGGGCCGCGGAGATAGATGTGGATGCGCTAGCTGACGAGACGGCGGTCGTGATCGCCGGAATTCAGGAGCATATCGAGGAAGCTGGGATCCATTCGGGTGATTCCTCTAGTGTTCTGCCAGCTCAGAAGATAGCCACGGAACACCTGGAAACGATCCAGCACTACACCCGGCTTCTGGCAAAGGCCTTGCGGGTCAAGGGCCTAATGAATATTCAGTTTGCGGTGAAGGACGACCGGGTTTACGTACTTGAGGTAAATCCTCGGGCTTCGCGCACCGCTCCGTTCGTCGCAAAGGCTACCGGTGTTCCGATCGCCAAGATCGCTTCATTGGTCATGGCGGGGAGCAAGACGCTTGTGGAATTCGATCTTCCTGACGTGCTCCCGGTTCCACAAATATTCGTGAAATCACCTGTCTTTCCTTTCAAAAAATTTGCGGGGGTGGATCCGATCCTTGGTCCGGAAATGCACTCGACAGGCGAGGTGATGGGCGTCGGGTCCACGTTCGGCGAGGCCTACGGGAAGGCGATGGAAGGTGCCGGCCTCACGCTTCCACTTAGTGGAAAGGCGTTTATCTCAGTCAATAGTGCAGACAAGGGCCAGGCTGTGATCCTTGCCCGCCGATTGGAAAAGCTTGGGTTCAAGCTTGTCGCTACCTACGGCACCGCAATACGACTTCGCGAAGTGGGCCTGGAGTGTGAGAGCGTGTTTAAGGTCAACGAGGGACGCCCGAACATTGCCGACCTCATTCGGCAGGGTGAAATAGCCTTGATCATCAATACTCCGCTCGGGAAGACGTCGTTCTATGATGAACAAGCGATCCGCAAGGCCGCCCTTCAGTTTAATGTGCCCTGCGTGACAACAATTACGGGTGCGGAAGCGTTGGTTGAGGCGATCGGAACAAAGGTTTCACAGACCGCCATAACGGTCAGAAGCCTTCAGGAGATCCACGCGAATAAGAGACTTGCGGCCGATGAGCGACTCTAAGTTTCCAGCATTCTTGACCAATCCCGCTGTTTACAATAACTTAACGGTAAGTCTTAGTTAAGCTAATCTTCTATAACCAATGAACGAATCGCACGAGCGCGAGATCATCGGCGGACATTTGCTTGTGATCGGCGGAGCCGAGGACAAGTACAACGAGCGCCGGATCCTAAAGAAATTTCTCGAACTTGCCGGAGGCGAAAAGGCTGAGGTACTTATTGTGCCGGTCGCGTCGGACTATCCGGAGTTCGCGGCCGATGTGTACACGCAGGCGTTCAGGAATCTGGGTGTTGCAAATCCGAGGGTCTTGCGGGCGACATCGCGGCAGGACGTGGTGCAGGCAGATCCGAATGAACTTCTTGAAGGGGTCACGGGCATATTCATAACCGGCGGCGACCAGATGCGGCTCGTATCGCTGCTAGGCGGGACAGAACTAGCGGCAAAAGTGCGACATATGGTTCGCGAAACTTCTGTCGTGCTTGCTGGTACGAGTGCCGGTGCGGCCGGAATGAGCGCCTCGATGATCGTTCGGGGCGAATCGATGCCGCATCCGCACAAGAACAGTGTTCGGCTGTCGCCAGGATTGGGATTCCTGAAAAACATCATCATAGACCAGCACTTTACCGAGCGCGGGCGGATCAGCAGACTCATCACGGCAGTGTCCTATAACCCGTATAATTTGGGCATCGGCATAGATGAGAACACAGCCATAATCCTGAACAGCGAAGGTGTGCTCGAGGTTTTTGGAGCGGGTTCGGTGACGATCGTCGACGGGTCGAAGATCACTTACAACGAGATAGCTGAGGTTGCGGATACCGACGCATTCAGCGTTTGCGGTGTTCAGATGCACATTCTTCGCGACGGGCTGGTGTATCAATATCTCGACCGTCATCCGCTGCAACCCAAAAAAGAGTTTTTGTTGCCCGACTTGGGGTGAAACGTACCGCCACAGATCAGCGCGGATAGGACTGGCTTCATATCAGCGTAATCTGCGGCTAAAAATTCTATGGAAATCTTAGAGATCAGAACACTTCGCGGCCCGAACTATTGGAGCGGTTATTGGAAAAAGCTGATCATAATGCGGCTGGACATTGCCGATTATGAGAAGAAGCCGTCGAACAAGATCAAGGGTTTTTACGAGCGGATGACGGAGGTTTTGCCTTCGCTCAAGACGCACGGGTGTAGTTACGGTGAGGAGGGCGGATTTCTGCGTCGCGTCCAGGAAGGCACATGGGCCGGGCATATGATCGAGCATTTTGCACTCGACATGCAGACGCTTGCCGGAATGGAGACCGGTTACGGGCGCACGCGAGAGACAGGTGAGGACGGCATTTACAATGTCGTGTTCAGCTATCACGAAGAGGAAGTAGGCCGTTATGCGGCCCGAGCCGCCGTTCGGCTGTTTCTCGCTCTAGCGGAGAAGACACCTATCGACGAGATCAAGGCGGCGATAGCCGAAGACATCCAGAAAATGCGTGAGATACGCGAGGACGTCCGCTTTGGGCCATCGACCGGATCGCTCGTTGATGAAGCAGTTAATCGCGACATTCCGTTCATCCGACTTAACGACCAATCCCTTGTCCAACTTGGCTACGGCGTGCATCAAAAGCGGATCCAGGCAACGACCACAGCGAATACAAACATGATCGCGGTCGACATCGCGGGCAACAAACACGCGACCAAAACACTGCTTGGCGACATGGGCGTTCCCGTGCCGAAGGGATATCGGATCCGCGAAATCGACGAGCTTGAGGAGACGGTCGAACGTGTTGGATTTCCGGTCGTTATCAAGCCGCTTGATGGAAACCACGGCAAGGGTGCGACGGTAGGTATTAAGACGCTTGAGGATGCCCAAATAGCTTGGGAGAAGGCGAAGGAATATTCACGTTGGGTCATAGTTGAAAAGCAGCTGCAAGGCTCTGACTTCAGGGCATTGATCGTGAACAATCGCCTGATCGCGGTCGCGGAACGCGTTCCCGCACACGTCACTGGCGATGGGAAACACACGATCCAGGAACTGATCGACGAAACGAATTCGGATTCGCGTCGTGGTTATGGCCATGAGAATGTTCTGACTCAGATCGACATCGATAATCAAACGCTCCGCTGTATTCGAAAAGCCGGCTATGAATTGGACACGGTGCTGAGCAAGAACGAAAGGCTATTCCTCAAAACGACGGCAAATATTTCCACGGGCGGTACGGCCATCGATGTGACGGACGAGGTACATCCTGAGAATGTATTCCTGTTCGAGCGCATCGCCCGGATCATTGGGCTAGACGTTGCCGGTGTCGATGTGATCGCCCCGAACGTCAGCGAGCCGCTGCGTGAGAATGGCGGCGGCATCATCGAGGTAAACGCGGCACCTGGCTTCAGGATGCATCTTTCGCCTAGTGAAGGCATCGGCCGCAACGTTGCCGAGCACGTGATCGATATGCTTTTTCCGCCCGGTGCACCTGCTCGTATCCCCATTTTCGCTATCACAGGTACCAACGGAAAAACTACCACGACCCGCCTGATCGCCCACATTCTGCGAAATTCCGGACGGACGGTCGGCTTTACGACGACGGACGGTACTTATATCGGCAACGAACAGATCGTCCAGGGTGATAACACCGGCCCGGTCTCGGCTCAGCTTGTTCTCAAAGATCCGACGGTCGATGTCGCAGTGCTTGAGACGGCACGCGGCGGCATCATTCGGTCAGGGCTGGGTTTTGACCACGCTGACGTGGGTGTTGTGCTCAACGTCGCTGCCGATCATCTCGGCTTAAAAGATGTGAACACGCTCGAAGACCTTGCCCGTGTGAAATCGGTCATTCCTCGGGCCGTTGGGAGGCGAGGTTATGCCGTTCTGAACGCCGAGGACGAGCTCGTTTACAAGATGCGGGAACTGGTCGACGGTAAGGTCGTGTGTTTCGCGATGGACGAAAATCATCCGAACATCAAACGCCGAGCCGAGCGGGGCAGGGTCTCGTGCGTTTACGAGAACGGATTCGTTACGATTCTCAAAGGCAAATGGAAGGTTCGCGTCGAAAAGGTCGTGAACATTCCGCTGACCTACGGCGGCCGTGCGGAGTTCATGATCCAAAACGTTCTTGCGGCCACGCTGGCGTGCTTTGTTCACGGCGTTTCGATCGAAGACATCCGCGTCGGGCTGACCACGTTCAACGCCGGAACCGCTCAAACGCCTGGCCGCCTGAACTTTATGGAGGTCGGTTCCGTTACCGTCTTGATGGATTACGCACATAATCCAGCCGGTTTCAGCGGCCTTACAAAGTTTGTTTCCAAACTGCCCAACAAATATCGCACCGTCGTGATGACCGTTCCCGGCGACCGGCGCGACGACGACATTCGCGAAATGGGCGAGATCGCCGGCAATGCCTTTGACCGCATCGTTATCCGCCACGGGCATTACCTGCGCGGCCGCGATCCTAACGAATTGACCGCGTTGCTGCAGGAAGGCGTTGCCCGCACCGGCAAAGAGCCTCAGGTTCGGGTTATCCCAAGTGGCCGCGATGCCATCCATCACGCCATCAAATACGGCCGCAAAGGCGAACTCGTCGTAACCCTCGCGGACATCGTGCCCGATGATATCGGATACGTTCAGGAGATCCGGGACCGCTTGCTGAGCGAACAGGAAGCAGAAGGCTGATCCGTCGGAACGATCGCTCCGATGGTGTCCCACTTTGGGACGGCCTAAATGTTGCAGTCATTTGGTTTAGTGCCAAAAGT
>JANNNS010000044.1:0-17890 GCA_031398645.1 Acidobacteriota bacterium | reverse complement strand
CGCATTTCGTGTTCCGACGAGCATATTGTTTTTTGGTGTGTGCTCGGTGGCGATGAATTCGAAGAGTTTGGTTGTGTAGCCGCTGCGTTCGAGGAGGAGTGAGCGGAGGCCATCGGTTATTGTTTCGGCGGTGCGCTCCAGCATGATGCCGTGTTTTAGGATGCCGGCGAGCATTTGCGGCGGCTTTATCTGTTTCCTGATCTCTTTGTGGCAGCAGGGAGCGGCCACAATGATCGAGGCGTTGCCGGTGATCCCTTTGAAGAGGGCGTCGTCGGTTGCGGTGTCACAGGCGTGCAGGGCGATGAGGATGTCGATCTCGCCGGGATCGAAGTCCGCGATCGTGCCGTGGACAAATTTGAGACCCTCAAAACTTCCCGCCTGGGCGATCTGGTTGCAGAGATCGACAAGTTCCGGGCGTTGTTCGACGCCGGTCACGGTAAGGGATGAAGGATGAGGGATGAGGGATGAAAGGAAGTCAAACACGGCGAAGGTCAGGTAGCCTTTGCCGGAGCCCATGTCTACTATTCGCAGGCTGGGTTTATCTTTCAGCGACGAATTTTCGACCAGGCCGTCGAGGATCTCGACGAACTTGTTGATCTGCCGCCATTTGTCCTGTTGGGAAGCCTTTATTTCGCCTTTGTCGGTGGTAATGCCGAGCGCCTTTAGATAGTAGGCCGACGGATCTATGCGATAGTTTTTCTCCCGGTTGTGAGGACCGGGCGATGTTTGCTTTGTCGTGGGCTTGCCCGAGGTCAATCGGGCATTGCGCTTGCCGATCGTCAGTTGAATGTCACGGTCCGTCATGAAGAGATGTGCCGACCGGAAGCCAGCGTCGAGGTGCTTTCTTATAACTTCTATGGCTTCTGGAACTTCAAAGTTCTTGACCGTATCGCGGGTGTCATGCCGGTACTGGAAAAGCAGACGGGTGCCTTTTTTGATCTCGACAGGCCGGACAAAAATCTTTTGCAGATGCTCGTCGCTGCCCTTATAATTGCCAAGTGTCAGCTTAGCGAATGTCGCGGCAGCAATGCTCTCTTGTAACTCTAAGATAAATTTGCTGATGTTTTCGTGCATGGTCTCTCACGCTATGTTTTCAGAAGTGTCATAAAATGCCAAGGAGCACTTTCAGGGATTTGGATCTCAAGAAAAGACTGAGCGTCCACAGATGAACACGGATAAAGGCGTATGAGTTTGTGGGGGATGCGTATATGATCAGAAAATTATTGATAGTGGCATTTGTCGTTTCAGGTACTCTCATTACGGGCACGTTGTCCTACTCTCGAACGGACTCGAGTAAGGAGGATGCTCAGGAGACTGGTTGTCGTCAGCCCGGGGATGAGCGTGATGCTTTGATTGAAGAAGCGGAACTTGATCAATATCACATTCATAAGATTTATATCGTCGGTAACACCTACACACGCTATAGAGATTTCCGAAAAAACATGGCTGACGAGTTCAACGAAGGATATATTTTTCGGAGGAGCCTCTTGGAGGAAAGCGTTAAGAAGATATCCAAAATGAAAACGATCTATTCGATTTCGATGGATAATATCAATGTTCGGCTTGACCGAGACCAAAAAGAAATCAATTTTGAAATCTGTGTGAAACAGAAACCGAAACGGTGAATCATATGAAAAACCTATTTCACCTTGCCTTTCCGGTGCATGACTTAAATGCAGCACGCTCGTTTTATGCAGGCGTTCTTGAATGTAATGAGGGGCGGAGTTCGGACGCTTGGATCGACTTCGACCTTTACGGACATCAGATCGTAACGCATCTGGCGCCGGGTTCAGCGGGTGTGAAGGCGGAGAATCACGTCGATGCCGATCACGTGCCTGTGCCGCATTTTGGGATCGTTTTGGAAATGGATGCGTGGAAGGAATTAGCCGAGAAGCTGAAGGCGAGAGGGGTTGAGTTTGTCATCGAGCCGAAGATCCGCTTTGCCGGCGAGGTAGGCGAACAGGCTACGATGTTCTTTCTCGACCCGAGCGGAAACGCTCTGGAGTTTAAGGGATTTAATGATCTTTCGCAGGTGTTTGCGAAATGAGCAGAGCATGCTACCTATAAACCGCATCGTGTGTTTTTCTGCCTCGGTACTCGTGGCTGCTACGATAATTTCCCTAAATGTATTTCAGTATCATCTGTTCTTAGACGGCGCTGACCCGGTGCCAGTTTCTAGGCGGTTCGGTTTTCTCTTTGACGTATATCAGTTCTCGGACGGCTCAATCCCCGGACGCATTCTTTGGATCGGGGTGGTGTATAGCAGTGTGCTTGCTGCCTCGGTTGGGTTGGTAACCGGGTTTATTGCATGGGCATTCAACAGACCGGATTCTAGTCGGTAGAATAATGAAAACTGTAATCCTTGTTATCGCTTTCGCATCGGTTTCCGTATTTGCTCAAAGCTCGGCCCGAACGATCGCGGTTACGATCGATGATCTGCCGGTCGTTTCGACGCGGTCTGATCTCGCGAATCGGCAGGAGATTACGAAGAAGCTACTCGGGCATATCAAGAAGGCGAAGATACCTGCGATCGGGTTTGTGAATGAGAACAAGCTCTATGCGGATGGCAAACGGGTCGAGGCGCAGGTCGATCTGCTGCGGATGTGGGTCGATGCGGGACTGGAACTGGGGAACCATACTTACTCGCACCGCAGCCTGAATCAGATCCCGCTGGCGGAATATCAGTCTGACGTTTTGAAAGGTGAATCGATCACACGCGAACTGCTTCAGCGAAAGAAGAAAACGCTCCGGTTCTTTCGACATCCGTACCTGCAGTCTGGGCGGTCGATGGAGATAAAGGGGCAGTTCGACGCGTTTCTAAAACAGCACGGTTACACGATCGCTCCGATCACGTACGACAACGCGGATTACATTTTCTCGCGGGCGTATGACATCGCGTTCGACCGAAAGGACATGGCGTTGATGAAGAAGGTCGGCGATGCGTATGTGCCCTATATGGAGGCAAAGCTTGAGTACTGGGAACGGCAGTCGCAGAAGCTGCTGGGCCGAGAGATGAGCCAGACGCTGCTGATCCACGCGAACTTTATTAACTCGGATTACCTCGACGACCTCGCGGCGATGTTCAAGAAACGCGGCTACAAATTTGTGACGCTTGAAGAGGCGTTGAAGGATGAAGCCTATCGACTGCCCGACACCTACATAGGCCCGGCCGGCATCTCTTGGCTGCACCGCTGGGCTCGGGATAAGGGAAAAGAGTTCATGGTCGCGGACGAGCCGACGGTCCCTGATTTTGTTCTGCGATTATCAGGTTTTGAGTCTGAATAGATCAAGCTCTTCGTAACCTTTGTGTCCTAAACTTTGTGCTCTTTGTGTTTAGAATTCTCTTTAACACAAAGAGCACAAAGCTGAGACACAAAGGTCACGAAGGAATCCGCAGATCACTTGTTGAATTCTCCGTCGACGATCCGCCAGATATTCATCGGATTTGCATCTTTTAACTCATCCGGCAACGCACTCTGCGGAAAATTCTGATAACAGACGAGGCGTGCGAATCGGGTGATCGCGCGCGTGCCTACTGCGGTGGAGCGTCCGTCTGACGTTGCCGGATACGGCCCGCCGTGGACCATCGACGGACAGACCTCGACGCCTGTAGAAAAGCCGTTGAAGATCAGACGTCCGACCTTTGTTTCGAGGATATCGATGAGATCGGCATATTCGATCAGGTCGTTTTCAGTGCCGTGAACTGAAGCGGTCAACTGGCCTTCGAGCGAGCGCGCGATGGCTAGAAGTTCGTCGTGATCATGCGACCTGATGAGCAGCGTCGTCGGGCCGAAGATCTCTTCGTTCAGGTCGGGCGTGTTCAGGAACGTGATCGCTGAGGTTTCTGACACCGCTGGCTCGACAGCGAAGCCCGCCAGTTTTCCCGAGTCGTTCGCATTGAAATTGTCCACCTCGCGACGCCGTTTTTCGTTTGCGTCGTTATAACTCCGCTTTATTCCTTCGGTAAGAAGGGCCGAGGGTGCTGTTGCTTCGATCTGAGATCTGAAATCTGAGATAAAAGTTTTAGTTTCCGCAGCTTCAGGCAAAAATACGAGGCCCGGTTTTGTGCAGAACTGGCCGACCCCACCGGTGACCGATGCATGCAATCCTGCGGCTAACTCGCTGCCTCTTTCTCTTACAGCGTTTGGCAAAAGGAATGTCGGGTTCACCGAACTCATTTCGGTGTAAACAGCGATCGGTTCTGGCCGGGCGGCGGCGATATCCATCAAAGCTCTACCGCCTCTTCTCGAACCGGTAAAGCCGACCGCTTTGACTGCCGGATGATTGACCAAAGCCTGCCCGATCTCGTAGCCGCTTGAGAACAGCAAACTGAACACGCCCTCGGGCATTCCGCATTCTTTCGCCGCATTTGCCAGCGCAGTGCCGACAAGCTCGGCGGTGCCCGGATGCGCCGTGTGTCCAATGACGATCACAGGGCATCCGGCAGCGAGGGCAGAAGCTGTGTCGCCGCCGGCAACGGAATACGCGAGTGGAAAATTGCTTGCACAAAAGACGGCGACCGGGCCGATAGGACGAAGCATCGAGCGGACGTCGGGTTTCGGGATCGGCTGTCGATCGGGGATCGCGTGGTCTATTCGGGCGTCCACCCACGAACCTTCTTCGAGAAGGTCAGCAAACATCCGAAGCTGGCCGCAGGTGCGTCCGCGTTCACCTACGAAACGTGCATTCGGGAGCGATGTTTCGAGCGAGGCTCGTTGGATGAGCTGGTCGCCCAATGCCTCGATGTTGTCGGCTATTCTTCGCAGAAACTTTGCCCGATCGCCCGGCGACACGTTGGCGTACGGAATGCGAGCTGCGTCTGCGAGAGCGGCCGCGCGGTACAATTCATCGGAGGTTGCCGAATGAAACGGCGGCTCGATCGCATTTCCGGTTGTCGGGTCAAAGGCGGTGAAGGTGTCGGCCGTCGCTTCGCCGCGTGAACAGCCAATTATCGACGTACCTGTTAGCTCAGTTGTCATAGTCGTGCCTACGCGCGGGCCTCTGCATTCGAAATCTGCGGACGAGTGGCAAGTGCGTGGTCGATGATGGCGAGGGTTTCCTCTAACTCCTTGCCGACAATTTTCATTCGAGGCGGGCGGACGCGGGTGCTGCCCCAGCCGACCTTTTCCTGCACGAGCTTGATGAGCTGAACGAACTTAGGCACTGTGTCGAGCCGCAGGAGCGGCAGGAACCATTTGTACAATTCCTGGGCTTTTTCGGTTTCGCCGTTCATTGCGTAGTTGAAAAGATCAACGGATTCCTTCGGGAAGGCACTGACCAGTCCGGCGATCCAACCGGTCGCACCGGCGTTTATCCCTTCCACGATCGCGTCATCTACGCCCACGAAGATCTTCAGCTGATCGCCGGTCAATGCCTTGATAGCAGTGACGCGTCGGACATCGGTCGATGATTCTTTTACCGCGTCCAGGTTCGGCAACTCGGCGGCGAGTTCGGCAATTTGCTCGGGGAGGAAGTCGGTTCCGTAGGCCACTGGATTGTTGTAGAGCATGCACGACAGCGGGGTGGAATTGACGATCTCAGAGACGTGATACTTCATTTCTCGCCAGTCGCCGCGATAGACATAGGGCGGCAGCACCATCAAGCCTTTGCAGCCAGCGTCTTGCGCGGCTTTCGACTGGGTGATCGCGTCGGCCGTGGTCATGGAGGCGATCGCTGCGACGACAGGGACGCTGTCGCCGACCGATCCGACGATGGTCTTCCAAAGGGCGATCTTCTCGTCAAGCGACATCGTACCGCCCTCGCCTAGGCTCCCGTTCGCGACGATCCCAGTACAACCGTTGTCCACGAGCCACGCGACGTGCTTCGCCGTGAACTCGTGGTCTATCTGCATATGTTCATCAAAACAGGTGGTGATCGCCGGCATCACGCCGGTCCAATTCATCGTCATAGATTCTCCAACTTTACAGGAAATATCGGCGGCCGGACCGAGTCAGGAGTCCAGCCGAAAATGAACTCTACGGCCGCTCCGCAAACACGGCCCTGGCACGGGCCCATTCCGCATCGAGTCTGCAATTTAGCCGTCCGCCAATCACCAAAAGCCGCCAGTTTTTCGTATTGTACGTCTTCGCAGCGGCAAACTACAGTCTGCGGGTCGGACAGATGTCTAAGCTCGTTTCGCAAAGCAAATGCGGTGTTTAGCTCAACGCCAAAATTTCGAGTTCTGTCCCGCTTTTGGAATAGGGCGCGAGCCTCCTTGCCATTTCCGGCCGCAGCATGACCCGCGATCGCGCCTTCGATCAGCGACGATTCCACTCCGCCAATTCCGGTCGGTTCTCCCGCACAATATACGCTCTCCCGTGAAGTTAGCTGAAACTCATCGACGTCGACAAGGCCATCGGTGAGGTCGCATCCAAGCAGGGCCGCAAGCTCTGTGTTGGGAACGAGGTGGAAGCCGCAAGCGAGATAGTCGCATTCCATCGCTTGAGCTTTGCCGTTGCGGTTTAGCGTGATCAAAAGCGAATTCATGGTCGAGTCGGATGTCACGTCTTTGCTAACACGCGGACTTCTGCATTTCACCTCGGTTACCCAGCTGTTCGTCAGGTATGGAATGCCAAGAAGCGAGGCGCGCAGAGCAGCGGCCTGAAAAAGCTTTGTCGGCGACCGGACAAGGTTGAGAGCGAAACGGTTGAGTTTGTGCTGTGGGGCTTGTTCGACTATGGCGGAAACTTTCGCTCCTTTTGACCGAAGGTACTTGGCAACAGCGAGCAACAGCGGGCCGGTTCCGGCGACCACGATGCGTTTGCCTTTGAGGCTGAGACCGCCCTTGACGAGAGCCTGAAGCCCGCCGGCGCCAAGAACGTTTGGCAGTGTCCAGCCGGGAAACGGCAAAAATCGCTCGCGTGCACCGGTCGTGATGATCAGCTTTTCGTAATCGAACGCCACTGTTCCGGATCGCGTTTCGGCGAGGAGGCTCTGCCGGCAAGGGGCTGCGAACACGAGTGCGTCGTTCACGATATGGATCTTCTCGTTTTCAATTGCGTCGATCAACGCGTGTGCTTTCGGCGATGCTGTTTTGCCGAGTTCGGCACGCCAGATCTGTCCACCTAACCGCGCATTGTCATCGATGATCGCCGTGCTAATACCGTTGGACGAGGCTGCCAGAGCGGCGGACACTCCGGCAGCACCGCCGCCGACGATCAAGATAGTCGATGAAATTGTCGGTCGGGTGGACATTTTTTAGGCCGCTAACTATTCGTTGAGACCTCCATTCCATCTTCTACCAAGGTTGTACAACTTCGCTGATCTGAATGACCGTTTATCGTTACACGGCATTCGAAGCAAATCCCCATACCGCACAGCGGGCCGCGCGGCTCACCTGTCACCGAGCGGCGGAAGGAGCCTTTGCCATGCTCAAGAATAGCGACCGCGATTGTGGTTCCTTCGCTGACGGCTATCTTGGTCTCGTTTATCGTGAGTGTGATCAATGTTCTGCGAACGTCCTCGATGGTAAATATGGAGCAGGATCGATCGCGGGTGTTCGGCCCAGGATCGCGTCGGCGATCAACTCGGCAGTGCCCAGCGATGTTGTGATGCCAAGCCCTTCATGGCCGGCGGCGATGTAAACGTTGTCGTGTTCCGGGCATTTTCCGATATACGGCAGATTGTCGGGCGTTGCCGGCCGAAAACCTGTCCAGACGCGAATCGCGGAAAGGCCCCTCAGCCTCGGCATGTATTCGAATGCCCGGGCCGCCATTCGACGAACAATGTTGTGGTCGATCTCTGTATCGTCAGAGCCAAACTGTCTGGATGAGCCGAGGAGGATCTGTCCCGTGCTTCGGGGCTGCACGTTGAATGCCACAGAGTCTGAATCTTTCCCGTGGGCTGACTTCAAATATCCAAGCTCGATCAACTGGTGCCGGATGAAATTCGGGTAACGTTCGGTTATAGCGAGATGCCCCTTTCGCTTTGCGATCCTTAAATTCGGCGAGAGGTCGGGAGCGGCTATTCCTGCTGCGTTTATCACGGTTCCTGTTGCGATAGCCTCACCGCTTTTGAGTCTCACGCCATCGTCCGAAAGGCTGGCCACGCCAGTGCCGGCTCGAACGGTCGCTCCGTTCTTTACCGCCTCGTCCAGGAGGAACTTCGCTGCGCACAATTGATAGACGACACTGTCTTCCTCGACAAGAAGCCCGCTGGCGAGGCCGCCTCGGAGATTAGGCTCGGCTTTGGTCAAAGCCCTTTCGTCCAGGATGTCGGCTCGGAGACCGTGTGTTTCGTAGAAGTTCTTTTTTCGGCGAACCTCGTCCATCTCGTCGTCATCGGCGGCAACCCAGATCGTACCGCAGCGGTCGTATTCCGCTGTAACTGGAAGTTGAGGGGCGAGGCCGTTCCAAAGCCTTCGCGAGTAGTTGGTCAACGCAAACTGTGCCTCGGAATCGTCCATAACGACGATGTGACCCATTCCTGCCGCTGTGCTGCCGGCGGCAATGCCGGACGAATCGAGCAGCAAAACCTTCAGTCCGGCAGCAGAAACGGCCGCTGCGCAAGCCGCACCTACAATTCCCGCACCGACTATCACTGCATCAAATGCCATTATTGCCTATACCAAATCTATAAGGGTCCTCTGGGTCCAGGATGATCTCGACCTCGGCCGTAATAAAGGCGGAGCCCCGGATCATAGGTATGATCTTGCCTTCATCGATGCGAACCTTTCCTTCAAAGACGCTGCCGACAGTACTTTCCTGTCGCCAAATTTCACCTTCGCCGAGCTTGCCGTCAGCGTAGAGACACGCGAGCTTTGCGCTTGTCCCCGTGCCGCATGGTGAACGGTCGTATTCGATGCCCGGACACAGGACGAAATTGCGGCTATCCGCTGTGGGTGAAGGAGCGAAAAGTTCGACGTGGTCGATCTCTGCACCTTCAGCACCAGTGATCTTATTCTTAATTAGTGCGTCGCGAACGCGGGCAGAGAAGTCCGTCAACTCTTTCAGATTCGATAACTCCAACTTCATTGCGTGTTTACCGATGAGAAAGAACCAGTTGCCGCCATACGCGACATCGCCAGTGACGGTCCCGAACCCATCGACCTCGACCGCAACGTCCTTCGCATAGCGATAGCTCGGAACGTTTGTGATCGTGACGTGTCCGTCAGGATCCAATTCGGCTTCAACAGTGCCCACAGGCGTCTCGATCGTGTGGCTGCCTGCCGTGATCCGTCCCATGTGTTCAAGGGTTTTCACGAGTCCGATGGTTCCGTGGCCGCACATTCCAAGGTACCCGACATTGTTAAAAAATATAACGCCTGCCGCCGCCGCAGGATCGATCGGTTCGCAGAGTAACGCACCGACAACGGCATCATGTCCGCGTGGTTCGCGAACGATCGCGGATCGGAGATGGTCGTAGTCGGTTCTAAATCGTTCGAGCCTTTCGGACATCGAACCATCGCCCAGGTCGGGAAATCCGGCAACGACAACTCGCGTCGGTTCGCCGCCCGTATGGGAATCGACAGCACTTATTCTTCTTGGGTCCGCCATCTTAATATGAATGCAAACCGCAATATAACATCTTTAGAAACGCGAACATAAGTTGGCCGTGAGAAAGAGAAAAGTCGGTCTAGTTCAGTGACAAGTGGGTAGTTGATAGTGGATAGTTTAAGAAATGAAGACGGCAATTGTTTACCATTCGATCTACGAGAAACACAACACCGGCCCCGGCCATCCGGAAACGCCCGAGCGTTACCGCGTGGTGATGGACGCACTGCAAAGTGACAAGGAACTTTGGCGTGATCTGGTTGAGATAACGCCCGAAAAAGCGAGTCAGGGATTTGTCCTGGCTGCACATACCAAGGAGCATTTCAAGCGTGTCGAAGGAGCGTTTGCCAATGGTCTGGATAGGCTGGATGCCGATACGACGATCTCGATGCAGTCCTTTGACGCATCTCTCTTTGCGGCGGGCGGAGCGATCGCGGCTGTCGATGCGGTAATGACTGGCGGAGCTGACAATGCCTTTGTCGCAGTTCGCCCGCCCGGACATCACGCGACGGCGGAGAATGCGATGGGATTTTGTTTGTTCAACAACGTCGCGGTCGCGGCCCGGTATGCTCAGAATAAATATAAGGAGATCGAACGCGTCGCCATCGTCGACTGGGACGTTCACCACGGCAACGGGACGCAGGGCATTTTTTACAGTGACCCTTCGGTCTTCTTTTTCTCGATGCACCAATATCCCTGGTATCCGGGAACAGGCTCCAAGGGTGAGACCGGACAGGGAAGAGGTGCTGGGTCGACGCTGAATGTGCCCGTCAGGGCCAACACGGCGGCGAGTGTTCAGAGGTCCATATTCGAGGCGGCGATCGAAGAGATCGGTTCGAAAATGAAACCGGATATGATCTTCATTTCCGCTGGCTTCGATGCTCACCTGACCGATCCGCTTGGGCAGCTTCAACTTGAAGATCCGGACTATCGTTCGATGACGAGGACGCTCAAGGAATGGGCGAACGAGACGTGCAATGGACGCGTAGTGTCGTGTTTAGAGGGCGGCTACAACCTCAAAACACTTGGCGAAACGGTAAAGAATCATGTCATCGAACTTGCGTCATAGCCTTGATATTGTTTTGGTGCGCCGATGGTGATAAGATTCTCTCATCTCAAAATCGACAAGGAGAATCTGCAATGCCGGACATTGAAACATCTTGCGTCCAGTGCAAAGAAACTTTTCTTTTCACCGAAAAGGAACAGGAAATTTTCTACCAGCGGAATATGATGCCGCCGCAGCGGTGCACCAGATGCCGTTCGAAAAAAGCCGGCCAGAGCAGTGATGCGCCGAAGCGATTTGAGATCGTCTGCGACCATTGCGGCAAGCACGACCAGGTGCCGTTTCAGCCAAAGGTGGGCCGCAGCATCCTTTGCCGTGAGTGTCACGAGGCCAGCCGGTCGCGTGCAAAATTTGCTTAGTTGTAGCCGCGAGAAGGCACAAGAATCGCAAAAAAGAAGAAACGTCTCTGATACTTTCGAGTCCTTTTTGAGCATCTTGTGCATTTTTGCGGCTGAATTTATTTCGTATGAGCTTTGAAACCGTCATTTACTCGCTTGAAAACTCTGTTGCCGTCGTTCAGATGAACCGGCCTGACGCGCTGAATACTCTTTCACTTCAGCTTAGCCTTGATCTGCGAGCGGCCTTTGAAAAGGCGATCGCTGACGGCGCACGGTCGGTTGTTCTCACCGGCTCGGGCCGTGCGTTTTGCTCCGGCGGCGACCTTCGCGAGATGCAGTCGATGTGGAAAAAGGAAGGCCGGATCGAAGCGTTCCTCGAAGACCCTCTCAAGGCTCTGCATGATGTCATCCTGCTTATCCGCGAAACTCTTATTCCGTTCATCGCCGCCGTTAACGGCGTTTGTG
Organism: Acidobacteriota bacterium; assembly: GCA_031398645.1. Taxonomy (GTDB): domain Bacteria; phylum Acidobacteriota; class Blastocatellia; order Pyrinomonadales; family Pyrinomonadaceae; genus OLB17. Next base: position 6,533 of record JANNNS010000044.1, on the reverse strand, counting down.
CCGGTGCGGGAACCAACTTCGCACTCGCTTGCGACCTCGTCATCGCGGCCGAGGACGCGAGCTTTAACGAGGCCTTTGTCCGCATTGGCCTGTCGCCGGATTGCGGCGGCACGTTCTTTCTTCCGCGGGCGGTCGGCGAAAAGGTCGCGGCGGAGTTATTTATGACCGGCGGTACGGTGGATGCGAACCGAGCAATGCAGATCGGGATGATCAATCGCGTCGTTCCCGCGGATTCGCTAATGGACGAAGCAGGGAAGCTTGCCGCAAAATTGGCCGCCGGCCCGACCGGTTCTATCGGCCGGATCAAGAAAATGCTCAACGCCTCGCTGGCAAATACTTTGAGCGAACAACTCGACCTCGAACACGCTTGCCAGATCGAATCGGGCAAATCTGCCGACTTCAAAGAAGGCGTCGCCGCATTCTTTGAAAAGAGACAGCCTGACTTCACCGGACAATAAGATCACCGCCAATTGTGCCAGACCTACCGTCCCATTTGAGACGCCAAAATGTCCAAAGTGGGACGGCTTAACCGGCTGTAAACATTGGATTTAGCGGAAAATGTCGTCCCACTTAAGGTATGAAAACACTTGAGTGGGACGATTTGTCTAATTGTTGCCTCAAAGATCAAAGGTGAAAACCTCTCGCTCTACTGTAACATACGTCGGTAGATGTGCAAAAGATGCAACGAATGTTGCAGCATTCCGATGTTCTCGTAGAGTCCGCATTTCGTCATCGTCTGCGCTACTTCATTACATCCATCTAAAAAATCCATTTCGGCCTTGACTTCAAAATCGATCTTGAGTTTAATATGAAACTGCAATTGAAATTCAATTTCATTAAGAGTAATTATTTTGATCTGGCAGAGCGATCACGTTCGGAGTGTTCGCAAGGCCGGGTTCACCGGGGAGATCATATTTTTTGTGAGAGATACGATGCAGATTAGAATCAGTGACGAGAAGCGTAAGAAAAGAAGTGGAAAACGCGGGCCGAAATATTGGGTGCTTTCTATCGGAGCGGCAGGAGCGATTGTAGCATTCACCGTGGGCAACAGCCGGGCGATGCGGGTGACTTACGCAGAGTTCGACAGGCCGGCTGCCAGTAAGACAATGGAAGCCCCGGTCGATTTTAATATTCCGGCCGGGCCGTTGACGGAAGTCATCGCCGCCTTTCAACGAAAAACGGGAATTGAGATCAAGGTAGATAACGATAGCATCCTGAACATCTCGTCACCGGGCGTGATAGGCAACTTTACGGTCGAAAAGGCCTTAAGTCAGATCCTAACCGGAACCGGCGTTACCTATTCGTTCAAAGGTGCCCGGAGTATTCTTTTGCAAGTGGAGGCTGAAGCCGCAAGCGTGGAGATCCGAGCCTCGGCCGCAAGGATCGTCGATTCGCCAAAATATACTGAGCCGCTTCGCGACATTCCGCAGACGATCAGCGTCCTGTCCAAGGAAATGATCGAGCAGCAGGGTGCGACGACGCTTCGAGATGTTTTGAACAACGTTCCGGGCATCACGCTGACTGCCGGTGAAGGCGGTGCTCCAGCGGGCGATAACTTAACTATCCGTGGTTTCAGCGCCCGTAACGACATTTTTATCGACGGTGTTCGCGATCTTGGAGCACAGTCACGAGATCCGTTCAATTTGGAACAGGTCGAGGTTGTTAAAGGCCCGAGTTCAACGTTTACGGGCCGCGGTTCGACCGGCGGAACTATAAACCTGGTCAGCAAGCTGCCGAATCTTCGGCGTTCGTTTTCAGGAAGCCTGACGGGCGGCACCAACTCGACGAAGCGGGCGACTGCGGACATCAACATTCCATTTTCGGACAGCATCGCATTTCGTGCGAACTTGATGGGCCACGATTCCGATTTTCCCGGACGCAGCGACGTACAGAATCGCCGCTGGGGTGCGGCACCTTCGATCACGTTCGGACTCGGTTCGCCGACGCGATTCTCGGCAAGCTATTTCTATATCGAACAGGACAACACCTCGGATTATGGGATTCCCTGGGTGCCCGATACGGCGCAAAATCGGGCCAATCCTGAGTTGAGAAACTTTATCGATCTACCTGCTCCGGTCCCGCGTTCGACCTTCTATGGATTCCGCGACCGCGATCATGAAAAGCTGCGGTCAGATCTGGTCACGGGCCGTTTCGAACATGAGTTCAACGACAACATGGCGACCCGAAGTCAGCTTCGGTATGGATATTCACGCCGAGATTCGCTCGCGTCACCGCCGCGATTTGCCGCAAACGCGGGCGTCACTACGCTTGCCGGAACTGTGGTCAACCGGGAGATGCGGGCATGGCTGGCGACGGACGATATCGTCGATAGCCAAACGGATGTCACGGCTAAATTCAAAACGGGCAGTATCGAGCACTCGATGGTTTTTGGCGGCAGCTACTCTTACGAGAAGAATCATCGCATTCTGCGTACCGCTCCCAATTCACCGACGACGCTGCTGAACCCGAATCCAAATGATACCTACGCAGGTGTCATAACCATCGATCCGCGTCAGCCGGAAGCAACAGCAAACTCGCTTGCGGGCTATTTCTTTGACACTGTGAAATTCAATAAGCAGTGGGAATTTGTCGGCGGGCTTCGCTGGGACAGGTTCGACGTCACCGGCAACAATACGGCGACCGTGAACAATCTGCCTGTGCTGGTGCCGATCGACCGCGTGGACACGATCATAAGCGGACGTGCGTCGCTGATCTTCAAGCCGGTCGAGAAAGGAAGTATCTATGTGGCTTACGCTTCGTCGGCCAACCCCTCGCTGGAAGGATTGCTCTATGCGCCGGCGGATGTGCGGGTCGATCCGGAAAAAACACGGACGTTCGAAGTGGGGACAAAGTGGGACTTCTTTGCGAACAAGTTGCTTGTAAGCGGAGCCTTTTTCCGGGTGGATAAGAGCGATGCTCGTACTCCAAGCCTAGTTGCGGGTGAGCCGCCGACGCTTGACGGCGATCAGCGTGTGCAGGGCATCGAGTTTAGTGCGACGGGCAACATTACACGCAATTTACAGATCTTTGCCGGATACACATTTCTTGATAGCGAGATCGTGCGGTCAAACACTGCTCCGACAAATGTGAACGGAGTTCTTATCGCGGAGCTGGGCAAAGAGCTGATCAACACGCCGAAAAATTCCTTCAATCTTTGGGCGACCTACGCATGGGACCGATTGTTCATCGGCGGCGGGCCGAGGTTTGTTGACCGGCGATACGGCAACAATATCAACACGCGGATCGTCGATAGCTATGTCGTTGTCGATGCCCTTGTTTCATTCAAACTGACCAAGAACATTGATCTGCGACTGAATATGAACAATCTCGGGGATAAGTACTACATCGACCGCATCGGCGGCGGGCACATCATTCCTGGAGCGGGACGGTCGGTTCTGGTGAGTACGGGGTTTAGTTTCTAGGCGCGACCGATGCTCATACAGATCCCAAACGTTCTAAACGCGGAGCAGGTTGCCGCATGCCGAAGGCTGCTGGAGGTTTCGGAATGGATCGACGGTTCCGCGACCGCCGGACACCAGTCCAAGCTGGCAAAAGACAATATGCAGTTGGCCGAGGGCGATCCGGCGGCGGTCGAGATGGGTGATCTGATACTGGGTGCGTTGGAACAGAACGCGCTATTCGTATCGGCCGCCTTGCCGAACAAAGTCTTTCCGCCTCTGTTCAACCGGTACTCAGGCGGACAGAACTTTGGAACGCATGTCGATAACGCGATCCGTCAGGTTGCGGGCACCGCCAACCGTGTCCGCACCGATCTTTCGGCGACATTGTTTTTTTCAGAGCCCGACGAATATGACGGCGGCGAGTTGGTGATCGAGGACACGTACGGTGTTCAAAGTGTGAAGCTGCCGGCTGGCCATTTGATACTTTATCCGGCGAGCAGCCTGCATCACGTAACGCCGGTCACGAGAGGCGAGCGGATAGCATCATTCTTCTGGATCCAGAGCATGGTGCGGGACGACGGCGAGCGGACGATCTTGTTCGACCTCGACTCGGCGATCCAGAGCGTAGCGGCAGACACGCCGGGCGGACCATCGGCCGTAAAGCTGACGGGCATTTATCACAATCTTTTGCGGCGTTGGGCCGACATTTAGGCAGGACGAAAGGAGGCAATCTTGATGATGAACACGAAGACGATCGAACCGCTGGGGCATAGCCATGCGAATCAGGTCGAGATCTGGTATTGCGGCGGATGCAAGGCCGTTCACCTCGGAGTAGGTGAAACGCGTGTGACATTTGACCGCCAGCGGTTCTCGGAGTTTGCGGAAATGGTGGCGGAGATCCACTACGACAGCTACGAGAGCATCGGTGCCTTTGACATTCTGAGCATCGCACGCGAGATCGATGTTGAAGCGCCTGGGAAGCGTTTGGAAAATTAGGGCCGACCGATGAAAGCGTTTCGCAAGATCATTTTCTGGACGCATTTGATCACGGCCTTGTTGGCCGGTGTGATCATCTTTGTGATGTCGATGACCGGTGCTCTGCTGTCATTCGAGCGGCAGATGATCGAATATTCTGAGCGCGACGCTCGTTATGTTCAGGCTCCGGCCGGAACCGAACGCCTTTCGCCGCAACGCATATTGGACGATCTGAAAGCAGCAAGGCCCGAAGTGAAACCGGCATCTATGGCGATCAACAGCGATCCGAATTCGGCGTGGACGATCAGTCTTGGGCGAGACGGTTTCGTGTTCATCGACCCTTATACAAGTGCGATAACGGGCGAGGGCAATAAGACGGTCCGGAACGCAATGTCGGAGCTGCGAAACTGGCACAGGTACATGGCGCTTTCGGGTGATCAACGGCCGATCGGCAAGGGGCTGACCGGCGCAGCGAATCTGGTTTTTCTGTTTCTCGCGATCTCGGGCATCTACATCTGGCTCCCGCGAATGCTGACGTGGAAGCTCGTCAAGCCGGTCATCTGGTTTCGCGGCGGCTTGCGTGGAAAGGCCCGCAACTTTAACTGGCACAATGTGATCGGGTTTTGGACGTCGCTGCTGCTGATCATTTTTACGTTGACGGCGACGGTCATCTCGTATCAATGGGCAAGCAATCTGCTGTACACGCTGACCGGAAATGAGGTGCCGGCACAGAATCAAGGCGGCGGAACGCAGCCTGACCAACCGTATGTTTTTCCGACGAACGTTGACGCATTGTGGCCGATCGCCGAAGCCCACGCGAGCGGTTGGCGCTCGATAAGCCTTAGGCTGCCGATAGAGAAAAATGCCGCTGTCTTTACCATCGACGAGGGCATCTATTGGAATATCTTCGGCCGCTCAACGCTGACGGTCGATGCTGCGACGGCCGCTGTTACAAAGTGGGACCCGTACGGTGAGCGAAACGCGGCACAACAGCTTCGCACGTGGTTCCGCTTTACGCATACGGGCGAGACCGGCGGGATCGTCGGACAATTTGTCGGGTTCATTGCTTGCGTCGGAGGCTCATTTCTTGTCTGGACCGGATTTTCACTTGCGTTCCGTCGTTTTGGAAAATGGGTCAAAAATCGTACGAATAGCGAGGAGCCCGCTGTTTGACCCCTTCCCTTGGAGTATTTGTGAGAAACAACTATCAGCCATTAGCTGTCAGCATATAGCCGATCCCCAAAACTATAGTTCCTGTCCAAACATTCCTTCCTTAATAACCGTAAAACCTAAGTTGCCATAACTTACGGCACCTCGCCCGGGGTGCCAAACTATTTTCGGCGCGATGCAATTCGCTTGCGTTCCGTTTATCCTTGAACGTTCATGGAATCGACGACCTACGGACAACTCATAAAGGGAAACCGAAACTTCCGCAATCTGCTTGCGGGACAGTTCATCTCCGAGTTGGGAAACTGGTTCAATTTTATTGCCAGCCTCGGGCTTGTGCGGCTCGTTTCCGACGCGTCGCCCATGGCGGCCGGCATATTGTTTGTGTGCCGCCTGATCCCGTTCGCTATATTCTCTCCGATCGCCGGTACGTTCGTTGACCGGTTTTCGCGTCGGCACGTGATGATCATTACCGACCTCGCACGGGTCGGTGTGGCGTTGATGTTCCTGCTTGTAACGCATCCCGGAAACCTTTGGATAGCGTATCTTGCGACGATGCTGCTCTCGACCTTCGGGGCGTTTTTTGACGGGGCGAAAAATGCGGCCACGCCGAATCTGACCGGGAAGGAAGGTTTGTTGGCGGGCACGGCGTTGATGTTCTCGACGCGGTTTTTGCTGATGGCGATTGGATCGGCGTTAGGCGGTTGGGCTTCGGCGATCTTTGGTTACGAGGTCGCGTTCTTGATAAATGCCGCGTCGTTCCTGGCGTCGGCCTATACGGTTTGGCTGATCCCGGAGGAGTCGGTCCGTGAACCCGAGACGGCGGAGCGTGCGGGCAGGGAATCGTTTGTCACGGAGTTAAAGGAGGGCCTGCACTACGCCGCGACGAATCATTTTGCCTTGACGATCATCTTGATGAACGTGATCTGGGCGGTAGGCGGCGGTGCGATCAATATAGTTTTTGAACGAATGGGTGGTGTTGTTTTCGTC
>JANNNS010000043.1:0-4761 GCA_031398645.1 Acidobacteriota bacterium | reverse complement strand
CAGGATAAGCCGCCGGAGCGTGTGAACCGTGTGCTCGGACGAATCGATGATCAGATCTGCAAGGCCGCGAATGTCCTTCATCGCACGTCGTTCAGCCCGGATCGAAGGAAGCAGCCCACGTCCCGAGTCGGCCGGATGCGGACGGCGCGTTTCCGAGAATCGTCGACGAAGAACGTCGTCCGACGCTTCAAAGAAAAGGACGAACGGCTTGAGCCTTTTCTTCTCCAGCTTTTTTAATTCATCCGGAAATTGCGATAGAAAGTGACGCTCACGGATATTAATGACAAGTGCGGCTTTCTCGATCGCCTTGGTATCCTCGTCGTTTGGCACGAGCAGGCGGGCGAAGGTCGAGAGCATTGTCAGCGGCAAATTATCCACACAAAAGTAGCCCAGGTCCTCGAACGCATTGGTAGCCGAGCTCATGCCGGAACCGCTCAGGCCTGTGATGATCACGAATGCCGGAACCGCCTTCGGGTCTTTTGATTTGGGTGCCATCAGTTATTTCGCGGGAATCGCCGCTCGTCTGCCCGTACGCTTTCAAACTCCGATCGTCATTGCCAAGCTTTCAAGATCAGTTATCGAAACGCGGCCAGGTGGCAGCGTGAACCGAATCAGCTCGATGTCGAGAAAAGATCTTGCCGGTTCACCCGATCCGCGTTCGTCGATGAGTTCAACAAGAGCGTCGATCTCCGAATCTGCAGCAAATGAGCTCTTACCAAATGCTTGCCGAACGTCGAAGATCTCCCTTCCTTTCACCTCGATGAGCCCCGCGATACGTTCCGGAGCCTTTCCTATCAAGCGACCGTGCACAACGTGCAGCTCCACGGCGTCGTCTGCGACCAGTTTATGGCCTCTATCGATCGCTTCGAAGCAAAGCTTTGATTTTCCCGCACCGGATTCGCCGATCAACAGGATGCCTCTTCCCAGCACCGAGACCAGCGAGCCGTGGATCGTTTGGCGGTCGTGATGCATCGAGAACACGGACGCAAGGTTTACGGCTCAATCAGGCCGAAATTTCCGTCTTTCCTTTTATAGATCACCGAAACGCGCTGATGCTCCGAGTTGCGAAATACAAGAAAGTTATCATCCTGTTCCTCAAGCAGCATTGCAGCTTCTTCAACGGTCACCGGCTTCACTTCATAGCCGTTTGCGTTGACGATCCTTGCGGCCTGCGGCGTCGGTTCGACAGCGGTTTCCTCGCTTACGATCGAACTGGCCCGCTTTGCACGATGTGATCGGTCGATGACCTTGTTCTTGATCTTGAGTGCCTGCTTTTCGATCTTTCCTATCGATTGAGAGATCGACTGATACATATCTGCCAAGCTTGTAGTGGCGGTCAGAACTTCATTTCGCCAATTAACGATCACTTCGGAGCGATGGCGGCCTTTCTCGACTTCAAGGATAACGTGGGCTTTGGTGGCCTTTCCGTCAAAGATGTGGGCGATCTTGTCGAAATGGTCTTCGGTATGTGATTTCAATGCGGGTGTTACGTCAATGTGTCTTCCGGAATATTCAAGAATCATATATTTCCCCTTTTTGTGTAAGTTCGCTCCTTCACTCAGGCGACGGAACGAATGATCAGATAACAGTTTTTCTCTCTCTTGAACCGGCAATATTCATCTGATCGCGATATTTAGCGACAGTCCTTCGCGACAGCTTCACTCCCTCCTTACTTAATATCTTGGCGATCTGTTCATCGGTCATCGGTGCCTTGGAATCTTCTTCCTCAACGAGTTTCTTGATCCTTAGCTTAAGAATTCTGGTCGAGACTTCCTCGCCGTCCTCATTCATCATTCCTTCGCTAAAGAAACGGCGAAGTTCGATCACGCCCTGCGGTGTGTGAGCGTATTTACGGTTCACGACGCGCGATATCGTGGAAAGGTGCATCCCGATATCTTCGGCTACGTCCTTCAACATCATCGGTTTGATGAACTCGACGCCTTTATCGAGAAAATCCGTCTGCTTGTCGACGATGCACTGGACAACGCGATAGATCGTCTGCCTCCGATGCTCGATATTCCTGAGCAGATCGACGGCCGAACGCATTTTTTCTTTGATGAAATCCTTTGTTTCTTTCGAAGTGTCCTTTTGGTCAAGGATCTGATTGTACGTTGGGCTGATGCGCAGACGCGGACTGCCGTCATCGGTAAAGTAGATGACGTACTCGTCGTCGATCTTTTCGATATAAACCTCGGGAGCGACAAAGATCGCCTCGTCGTGAGCAAAACGTCGGCCGGGATACGGGTCGAGTACGCGGACCTTTTCTATCTCGTCGTTCAGCATGTGAACGTCGCGGCCCGTTTCCTTTGCCAAATGGCCCAGCCTATGCGGCTGCAGGTCCTCGAGGTGATCGCGAACGAGAGAAACGGCGAGTGAATCACCATGTCCCGCCGCACGCAGCTGTGCAAGCAGGCAATCCTTCACGTCTAACGCCCCGCAGCCGACCGGATCCAGATTGAGCACGACCTCGCGAGCCTTCTCAACCGTCTCGACCGAGCACGAAAGCATCGCGGCGGCGTCTTCCAGCGTCATCGTGAGGCGGCCGTCTTCGTCGAGATTGCCAATGATAAATATTGCGGCGTCCTCGACCGCTCCGCTCACGGCCTGTAGGTTCAGCTGCCACTCTAAATGCTCTGAAAGCGTCGGGGTATGAGAAAGGAACTGCTCAAAGCTCGGTGCGTCTTCCTTATGTTCAAACTCCTGCGTCTTGTATCCGGGATCGAGGTAATCCTGAAATTCCCTGCCGTAATCTATCTCGTCGAAGGAATCCGAGCTATCGCCCGTCGTCGCCTCATCCGAGATCTCGCCGTCGCCGGAACCGGCCGTTTCGAGTCCGTCCTCGCGGCCGTCTATGCCGGATTCGGCCGCGTTTGACTGATCGTCGCCGCCTGGTGACGGCGGCAAGCTCCCGGGATCGTGGCCGTCCTCAAAACTCTCGTAATTTCCGTCCGCATTCTGGTCCAGAATGTTGTCGGATATCTCCTTTACCTCTTCGCCGGGCTGAACTTCTTCCAATATCGGATTCGCCACCATCTCCTGCTCGATCAGCTCGGAAAGCTCCATCGAGGTCATCTGCAGCATCTCGATCCGCTGACGCAGTTGAGGCGTCAGGATCATTCTCTGCTGTAAGCTGGTAGTGAGTCTAAGGGACGACATTATAAATACTTATCGCAACGGCAACTGCGGGAACGTGCTATTGGCACCAAATTTGCACAATTCGATTATACGAACTTTTAGAAGGAAAGGAAATCACCCAATGGTAATGCAAAAGCCCGCACGTAGTAATGCAAAAGCCCGCACGTAGTAAGGGCGATATGCTCAACACCAGGTGCCGCGCTCACTCCCAATGCACAAGCCCGCACGCAGTAAGGGCGATATGCTCAACACCAGGTGCCGCGCTTACTCCCAATGCAAAAGCCCGCACGTAGTAAGGGCGATATGCTCAACGTTGAATATATCGCCCTTACTCCGTGCGGGCTTTCGCATCTCTCACAGGACAGAAAAAGGCCCGCTGGCCGAACGATTGGATCTGCGGTGTTCGGTTAGCGGGCTTAAGTTGTCGTTGGCGCCGGATCTGGAGGGAAGCTCCCGATTCGCTCCGTGGCCGAAGCCGCCGACAAGGAGAAAGTTTTTTACGGATTGACCGTAACGTAAGCCGGGTCGGACGGTATTCCGTCCAGTTCGCCGTTCTGTATCAGGACAGCTCGGACGAGAACTCGTTCCGGTTGGCCCGGAGTGGTCGGCGTAAGCGTCACGGTGTGGCTCGCGGTCGATGACTGGCTCGCTTCAACCCATGCGGGCGAACTGCTGCGTTGGACCTGCACCTGATAGAACGGCATTCCTAAACGAGTCGCTTTCATCGTAAACGAATATGGAACGGTCGCGTCATCGACGACGGTGATCTCCGGCTTCAGTTCGCTGACCGGCGGGCGATCAGGCGACACCGGCAGAATGCCGAGCAGCGCGCCGATCTCCGGTGTATAGGTCGGCGAGACGCGGATGCGTCTTACCAGCTTATCGATGCGATCATAAACGCCCGCATCCGGGCCGCTCGGGTTCGAGTAGCTCGGGTTATCGGGAAACGTCGGCGTCACCGAACCATCGAGGCTCTCAAGGACGAGCGTTCGATACTGACGAACAGCCGAAGCATACGCGTCGAGCTGTATCATTATCGATGACAAACTCACGACCAATGCACAATCCGCCGCGTTGGCCGTTGCGTCGCCGACCGAAAAGCCAAGCGCGACCGCGTTGTCCGTGAATTGCGTGGAAAAATTTCCGCACCACGCTGCCCGCTCAACCATGTTGGTCGGGAAATATGTTGAACTGGGAACCATAGGTTCACCTCCTATTGTAGGGCACGCAAAACCGACGGCCTGTGCGACGAATACGCACAGCGAAAAAGTCACGTCTGTTTACAAGCGTGAATCGCGTCCGATCTAAGGCTTTGGTCCGCCAGTGATGTTCGCAATTAAGTGGGATGGCTGGGATGCCTTAAGGATAAGGCGGGATGGGTGCCCGCAAACGGCGTCGGCTCAGCCAACAAAGCCAAACCCGATCAAAACGGGAAGAGACGCCGCTCGAACTCCGAGCTAATCTAAGACTAGCACAGTTAAACCTGTTTGTGCAATAACTTTTTTTCCAAAGCCTCTCGACAGACTCACGAAGCCCTTCGACAAACTCGCGAAGCCCTTCGACAAACTCACGAAGCCCTTCGACAAACCCACGAAGCCTCTCGACAGACTCACGAAGCCCTTCGAC
>JANNNS010000037.1:0-3038 GCA_031398645.1 Acidobacteriota bacterium | reverse complement strand
CTTCTGCAAGCAGGTCGAAGACACGCGGAAAATCGGGCTTGGTCGTACCCATCGTGATCGCGCTGTAATCATTAGACACAGCGGCTCCCAAGGCGCTGCCTTTGCTCGCCAGCTCTCGCCGAAGAGCCTGACGCGGAATGGTCTTGCCGGCTTCTATCGCCGTCGAAAGCATTAGCTGTTCGATCCCGGCATTCTTATCGGTAATATTCCGCGCGCCGCCGCGAATAAAAAGGCCTCCGGCAACCGTAGCCGATCCAGGACGACGCTTAAGGATGACCTTAAGGCCGTTTACGTCAAACTCAGAAACCAGTGCGGTCTGAGCAGAAAGATCGCCCAGATTCCCGTTCTGAGAGAAGATCGCTGTCGCCGACAGCAAAACTATTACGACTGCGATGCGTGTCAAACATTTTATTCTCATCGCACACCTCCGATCAGATCTGTCTCGGCTAGACCGGCTTGTTTTTTGCCGTCAGCGGTCACCAGAGCGATCGCGATGTGGTTCTTGCCTTGAATGTAGGTTTTTATGTAGCGGTTGATATCGGCACGCGTCACAGCCCTGAGCTTTGCATGATAGCTTCGGAAATATTCGATGCCTGTGGACGACCACCAGAATCCGAGTGTGTGGGCGTATTCGCTGGACTTCTCACGCTCAAAAAGATCGTTCGTCTCGAGAATGGTCTTAGCACTTTCGAGTTCTTCGTCCGTGAAGTAATTCGCTTGAGTGAACGCATCAACCTCCTTGTAAGCGGCCGAGATCGTTGCTTTCGCTTTTGCGGGGTTGGTCGTCAGAACAAGGCTTATCGGGCCGACGTTGCGTTGCGTGTAATAGCCGAACCCAGCCGAGGCGGCCAAGCCGGCGTCAACCAGGTTACGTTGGAACCGCGAATCTGGCTGAGTGATGATGTACGAGAACACGTCGGCCGCATAGGTAGCGGCGTCGTCCTTGCCGATAGAAGGTCCATGCCAGCCGATCGAGATGAAAACATTTTGTCCACCGCCGTTATCGGCCATTGTATCGGCCGGACGCTCGATAATAACGCCCTCACTTTTAGGGAGCGGAGGATGCTCGACCAGTGGAAAGTCCTTGAACGGGTCGACTGAACGGCGTTCCCAGCTTCCCATTATTTGCTCAGCAAGGCGAAAAACCTCTTCGGGTTTAGCGTCGCCCGTCACCACCAATGCTGAATTGTTAGGAACGTAATACCTCGATTGAATGGTCTTCATCTTCTCGATCGTCGCCGACGAGATGGATTCACGCGTACCCTGCGGGTCTTTCCGCGTCGGATACTTGAAGAACAGCTTCTGTTTCATCGCGATGTCCAGAAAGCCGAACGGATTTGCCTCGAGCCGGTCGATCTCACCGATCACAACCTTTTTCTCGTTCTCGAAATCCTGTTCGCTGAAGGTCGGATAGCGGACCGAATCGTTGATGTTGCGGATCGCCGAGCCGAGGTAATCGCGGGTCGTCGTGTAGAAATAATTCACGATCTCTTCGCGGGTCGAACCGTTAAAAATACTCAATTTATTCGAATCTTTAAGATAAGAGACATCGCCGATCTTCGATTTCAGAGTAGCGGCAGTCGAACAGATCGGAGGTAGAGAAAATCTGTTTCCGGAGGCTTCGCATTCACGAATGGCCATCGCGAAATTCGGCTTAAAGAACATATGTTCGTAAAGATGCGACAGGCCGTGAAGTTCCGGCGGTTCGGTGAACGAACCATTGCGGACCGCGAGTTCTACTGTGACCAGCGGTACCGACGAATCCTGCAAAACGATGACTTCCAGCCCGTTTGGAAGAGTTTTGTTAACGAAGGGTACCGCGTAATCAGGACGCTTTTCCTGGGCTCTAGTTGAGGTGACCGTAGCCAGTTTTTGCTGGGCCGGCCTTGCCGTTTGGGCAATTACCGTATTGGAAACAAAGGATAGTACTAAAAGAGCGGTAAAGGATCTATATTTCACGTATTACTCCGTGGATGAAATTAGGTTCTCGGCCCATGGGCAGCCCTTGCTAAGCGGCGAGGCTCGTGTTTAATCTACCATACGGAGATTAAAACTATGGAACGAGACAATTTGATGCACGGAGCCCGTACCGCGTTGAACACAATTCCCGAAATGCGTGAATGGGCCGAGAATTACCTGAAAGAAAAGACACGCTCAGAGAATACGCAAATGGGCGAGGAAGAGTTTGAGAAGTATTGGAAATACCACAAACCCGAGATAATGCACGCCGGTGCAGCGGAGGCCGCGGAAGCCTATCGGCAAAGTAAAAAGTAAAAAAGCAAAAGGCAAAACCGGACGTTCCGACTTTGCCTTTTTACTTTTGCCTTTTGACTTGAAGGCGTCAAACGCCCGGCATTGCTTTCTTCAGCGGTTTTAGGATGGCGAATAGGACGACTGCCATCACTAAGGCCATACAAGCCAGAACGATAAAGAACGACGACTGGAGCCAGATGTCCCAATAGACGCCGATCTGGGTCAGTTTGTTGCCAATAGCAGTGGCGACGAACCAGCCGCCCATGAGTAGGCCGCGTTTCGAGATCGGAGCCACCTTGGACACGAGAGAGAGGCCCATCGGTGACAGCATCAACTCACCCAACGTCACGATCATATAGGCGAATATCCGCCAAAACGGCGACACTCGGAACAGGTGCGATGCTTGTTGGAATTTATCCTTATGGGCATCGCCCTGGCCCGGAGCGACCTTGTTTATAGCGGCTACGAGACCATCGCCTCCGGCTGTTTTTACACCCGTCTTTTCATCGGTCGCTGTCGAGAACTTGACCCCGTTTATAACGGGCTTACAGGTTTTGCCGGCAGGACATTCGGAGACGACGGTGGTTTCGCCATCGGCGACCTTTGCCGCCATCAGCTTGTCTATGACATCCTTGGGAACGCCGTGAGCGACGAGATTGCCCGCCACACGCTCATTGATACGAAACTCACCTGACGCTATCTGGTCTGCAGTTCGCGTTGACGTTTCACCGATGTAGGCACCATAGCCCAAAACAAGAAATGATAGTCCCGTCAGAGTCATACCA
>JANNNS010000018.1:0-19947 GCA_031398645.1 Acidobacteriota bacterium | reverse complement strand
CGACAAGCCAGAGTTTAATTGGGTCGGCGAGAGCTTCGCGTTGTCGCTGTCCGAGCTTCTGCGTCTGCCCAGTGTGAACGTTGTATCGAACGGCGAGCGAAAGATGGTCCAGCAGCGCCTCAGAATTCCTCTCACCACGCTGCCCAGCCTGGCTACTTCTCTGAAACTGGCCCGCGAGACCAAGGCAACACTGCTCATTTCGGGCCGCTACAACATTGTTCCGGCACAGGGTGACACGGCCGCGACCCTGAACGTAATAGTCAAAATAATCCGTGTAAATGAGGGCCGCTTCCTGAACGAAGAGATGCCGGACGGACGGCGAATAACCCGCGATATCAACCTGAACGATGCTCTCGGCAATCAGCAGACCATGCAGGGCCAGATCGCTTATCAAATACTCTACCAGCGCGATAAAGCTCTTCCGTTCTCGCAGAATCAGTTGATCGAGTCAGCCAGCAAAGTTCCTGGAAGGGCGTTCGAGGCATACATAAAGGGCCTGCTCACGCCTGCACAGGAAGCCCGCGAAAATTATTTCAAGAACGCGATCCGGCTTTATACCGAAGCAACTCCAGACGGCGTTTTTGCCGATGCGGCGCTTGAACTGGGACACCTTTACTTGAATCAGCGAAAGCTTAATGACGCCGCTGATTACTTCGAACGGGTGGTTTCGTCGTATCAGAACTGCCGCACGGCCGCAAAGGGCGAAAACAAGGTCGCCCAGTGCAACGACGAGAACTTCGCGGAATCGTCATTCTATATCGGGCTGATCCGACTTCAGCAGAATAATTACGATCAGGCTCTCGGCGTTCTGCGTCCTCTGGCGGAAGATCTGAAACTTACGAGCGTCTACAACACGCTTGGATCGATCGCTGTACAGGCTTCACGTGCAGAAAAGAAGAACGAAACCCGAGCTGCGGCTCTTATGACGGAAGGACTTGAACTTTTGAAGAAGGCCAGTGAGTCCGCCCCGGAAGACATCAATATTAAGTTCAACTACGCCATCGCCCTTTTTGTGGCCGGAAGATTACCCGAATCCGCCGAACTCCTGCGGGGAGTCGTCGCCGCAAAGCCAACCGACGGTGACGCATATTATGCCCTCGCCAAGGCGTTGGCCGGGCAGAATGATCCTACTGCCGTAGCGGTCGACAATCAGGCACGGACGTACCTGGCCGCAAACAACCGTTACGCAAATCTTGAGAAGGAATGGGTCAAGTCAAAGTCCCTCCCGGACATTGAGTTGCGTGTCGAACAGCCGAACCGCCGCGATTTTCAAAGCGTGGTACTGAGCCGGCGTGCCGCAATGCCGGTTGCCGCGGCCGTCAACGAGACCGAGAATCTTCTCGTGCAGGCCCGCACGCATTTCAAGAACGGAAATGACGACGACGCAATGATCACGCTTCGCCGCGTACTAGCCAGTGAGCCGATGAGCGCCGAAAGCTATTTGATCCTCGGCAAGATACACCTTCGCCGCGGCGACACCGATCAGGCCGTCAGTGCGTTCAAAACGGCCATCTTCTGGGACAACCGCCAGGTTGACGCCCACGTATCGCTCGGCCGCATCTTCCTCGATAAGGGAGATTGCCTACAGGTTAAGAATTACTCAGTTTCGGCAGCAGAGATCGCTCCTGAAAATCAGGATGTGCTCGCTCTGAAACGTCAGGCTGAACGATGTTCCAAATAGTGTAAGGCTTGATAGGTTCGAATTCCCTTTTCGGAGCTCCGACTCTGCGGCTTCGGCGAACTCGCCGCCAGCTTAAACTATTGACTTAGTTGACTTTTCTTCACACCTCTCGATCCGGAACGCGGGACGCGGAACTTAAGCAGTTTATGTGGCACGCAACGTGCAATAGGGAGAATCGGCTAGCTTGATGCAGTTTATCGAGACCCCGCCGCCATCACTTCTCCGAGCGCGGTTTGCCACTGTGCTTGATCACCTTCCGAGCGTTCCTACAGTTGTCCTTCCAATATTGAGTCCGGTTCACTGAACCGGGCTCTTTCCTCTTTAAATCAGGGTTTTATTAGGCTTTATCGGATAAGAGCCGGCTTCGGTCAGATTGAGAAGGAAGTTTCTTTTCTGGAGCCTGATCTGTTCAAAATGACACTCAACTTTGTTCGAAGCCTTGAAAATGACAATTTTCGTCATTTTTCCCCTGACAAAATTTGTGCAGACTGCTTAAACCTTTAGGTCATTCTGAAGGGTTGACTGATCAGAATGACAGACCGGTCATTATGCGAACCTTTCGGTCAGCCGTATAAGAGTAGGTAGGAGGAACTCATGTGTCTGGTAAACTACTTGGAATGCGGCTTCCGGCTCTGAAGACTCTGTTTCCCACCTGGCAAAACGTTCTGCTCGCCCTGCTTTCGTGCGGGCTTCTGGTGTTGGCCTTCCCGCCGTTCGAACTGTGGTTCACTGCGTGGTTCGCTCTTGTGCCGCTGCTTTGGGCCGTAGAGCGGGAAAACAGCGTCCGCCGATCATTTGTGCTCGGCTGGCTCTTCGGCAACGTCTTTTTCTTCGCGACCTGCTGGTGGCTGACCTTCGCCCCGATAAACTATGCGGGGTTTCCCGCACCGCTGGCTTATTTGCTTTTGTTCTGCGTAACCTCGGTCGCGGGGATATTTCCCGGCTTTTTCGCCGCGTCACCGCGTTTCTTTTGCCGCGGTTCGGATCGCGGGCGTTTCTGGCGGTTCCTTTTGTTTGGGTGTTTGCCGAGTTCGCGAGGTATTGGATCACCGGCAACAATTGGAATGCAGTCGGGTATTCACAGGCTTTCGCAAATGAAAGTTGGCTTGGGATTTCGGCCCTACAATCGAGCTTCATCGGCGGCATCTCGCTTTCCTCCGCTTATGTGTTGGCAGTAAACACTGTTCTCTTGATCATTGTTCGTCATCTACTTCTGTGGCTCGGACTTAGTGAACCAAACGGAGCCTATTTTGGGTTATGGAGAATATCTGTCGGCTTAATATTCGTCGTACTCGTTTTCCCGCTTGGAGTGGGGGTTTGGAGTCTGGCTCAATTCGGAGAACCAACTTCTAAAAGCAAACCTCCAGAGATTGCTTCAGTTATTGCAATTCAGCCCAACATTCCGATGTCGGGCCTTTCGCTCGAAAAGTGGCGGGAACTTCGTCGTCGGCACGTAGCCCTAGCTGAATCAGCGTTGAAAAAAATGGATTCAGAATCGACCGCGGAGGACCGGCTACCGATAACTGTGATTTTCCCTGAATCCCCGATGAACTTCATGTACGAGGACGATCCCGAGACGCAGGAGTTCATCAATGGGTTTGCGAAGAGGAACAATGTCAGCGTTCTGTTTAACTCTGCGGAGCCCGATGCCTCCAACGGCAAGTTTTTTAACTCGGCGGTGATGGTCGGGCCGGACGGGAAGGAGGTCGCCCAGTATGATAAAATCTATCTTCTGCCGTTTGGTGAAGCAGTTCCGTTCCCGTTAGAAGGCATTCTACCGGGTTTTGTCGGCAACTTTTCTTATGGCCGCGAGTATGATCTGCTGCCTCTGGGTGATGCAAAAGCCGGCGTGATGATCTGTTTCGAATCGCACTTCGGCCAGCTTTCGCGGGAATATGTCCGCAACGGAGCAGACGTGATCATTGAGATGACCAACGACGGCTACCTTGGCCCGACGCCGGTTTTGCGTCAGCATCTGGCAAACGCCGTCTTCCGTGCGGTCGAAACGAACCGGCCCGTTCTGCGTGTGACCAACGTCGGGATCACCGCTTATATTAATGAACGCGGCCAGGTGCTCGACCCGGCTGAGAGCTACGTTGAGGCCACGCGGGTCTGGTCCGTTGCGAAGTCCGACGGCTCGCAGACGTTTTATGTGAAATACGGCGACTGGTTCGCGTGGCTGTGTTCGATTGTGACCTTGGGATTATTGATTTTTAGCTTTAGACGGAAACACAATCAGGTTGAGAACAGCAATTAGCTGTTAGCCGTGAGCTATTAGCTTTTTCAGGCTGACGGCTAGTGGCTGATAGCTAACAGCTAACTTACTACCCTTTTGACACTGAATAATGGAACTTACAGACCTACAAGCAAAACACCAAGAAATAAAAGATAAAGTTACCCAACTTGGGAGGTTTCTTTGACGCACCTAAGAAACTTGCGGAACTTGAGAAACTAGAGGTACAGATCTCCGACCCGGATTTCTGGAACGATTCGGACGCGGCCCAAAAGGTAATGGGAAAGCGGAGCCGTATCGAGAAGGCTTTGCAGCAGCAGAAGGATTTTGAGACGGGTGTCTCGGACGCCGAGGTGCTGTTCGAATTTGCGGAAGGCGATGCCGATTCGGCCAAGGAACTTGAATCCCTGATCGCTAAGCTTGAAAAAGACGTAACCGAGGCCGAGATCCAGTCGCTGCTTGCGGGCGAGACCGATGGCAACAACGCCATTTGTTCGCTTCAGGCCGGTGCCGGCGGTACCGATGCTCAGGATTTTGCACAGATGCTTCTTCGAATGTATCTGCGCTGGGCTGAGCGAAAGGGCTTTAAGGTCGAAATTCTGGACGAGCAGTCGGGCGGCGAGGCCGGTATCAAATCGGCTACGTTTCGCGTCGAGGGCGATTATGCTTACGGCCTTTTGTCTACCGAGGCCGGTGTTCATCGTCTAGTCCGGATCTCTCCGTTCAACTCGGGCGGCAGTCGTGAAACGTCGTTCGCGTCGATGTTCGTTTCCCCGGAGATCGACGAGAATATTGAGGTCAATATTGAAGATAAAGACCTTCGTATCGATACTTACCGCTCATCCGGAGCGGGCGGCCAGCACGTGAATGTGACCGACAGTGCGGTCCGCATCACGCACATCCCCACCAACACGGTCGTCACGTGTCAGAACCAGCGTTCACAGCTTCAGAATCGCATCGTCGCAATGAACGTACTGCGATCAAAACTCTATGAGCTGGAGTTGGAAAAACGCCGGGCGGATGCCGCTGATCACGAAGCGACAAAAATGGATATCTCCTTCGGCTCGCAGATACGCAATTACGTTCTGCATCCGTATAAGCTGGTCAAAGATACGAGGACTAAGTTCGAACAGTCGAATGTCGATGCCGTTCTTGATGGCGAGATCGATGACTTCATAAAGGAATTTCTACTTTTTAAGAAAGGGATGGCTGCGGCGGGCTAGACTTCCGCCTTCTTAATAGTTCTGTGGGTGGAAGACGACATAACCACTGAAGCGGCAGAAGGAGAAGAATCGAGAAGAAGGAACCGAATCAAATACCGCACCTGAGTGCTTAAAGATCCGTTCACACTTAAGCAGTTTTGCTGTTACACTTTCCCTATCGCTAGCGGGCCTATGAAAGCTGGTTGATCACTTAACTATCGCAGCCGACACCACTCACGGATGAAGACCTGTCCGACATGCAAAAAGACCTACGATGATGACGGGCTAAATTTCTGTCTTGACGACGGTGCGACGCTTTTGAAAAAGCGTACCGCCGGTAAAAAGCCTACATCCCGAACGAACGAGGTGATCGCGGTCGCGTTGCTAGCCTTTGCGGTGCTGGTTTTTCTTTGTCTCGTTTCATTTGATCAAAGCGACCCGACCTTCAATACCGTCTCGTCACAAAAAGTCCAGAATTGGATCGGCGTCGTAGGAGCGAATTTTGCCGAACTGCTCATGTCCGTAGTGGGCATCACGTCCTATTTATTCCCCGCGTTGCTTGTGCTCATCGCATGGCGTGTATTTAAGTCCGAGAGCCTTCGCCCAAAGACAAGCCGCGTCGTCGGCTACGCACTGTTCGTTGCGTCCGTTTCCGGGCTTGCAAGTCTAGTCGGATGGCATGGCGGACTGATCGGAGCATTCTTCTCTTTCTACGCGATTTATCTCCTAAGCAAGATCGGCGCCGGCATTTTGATGCTTGCAACTCTGGTCGCTTCAACACTGTTGGTGACCAACGTTTCGTTCGCGGGCTTCATCGGCCACTTCGAGCTGGCTTGGGAAAACCTGATGGTCCACTTCAACGAGTGGCGTTCTAAGCGTCAGGCCGCACGGGCTGAACTTCATAATGCGGCAAAGGAACGCAGTGAAAAGCGAAAGACGGCACGCGTCGGCAAACTGAACGCGGAACCGCCGTCGACCATTGTTGTCAGCGACACCGCCGCGGCTATCGTTCAAAAAGCAAGAGGTGCGTCGGCGGGTTCGCCGTACGTCACGGTATCCGACGGAGCCGAGGCGCGGACCAACGCCGAGCCAGTTGTGCCGACGATCATTAATACCGGCGGCCCGGCCGATGACGAACGCGTTCCTGACACGATAGTCGCGGACGAATTCGAACCGCTAAGCGGCAAGCGAAGCTCGCGGAACGGCAAAGCCGACATGCTCGACATTCCCATCAAGCCAAAACGCACGACTACCGACCTTGACGCCGCCGACCTGCCCGTCCTGGGCGAGGACGATGAGCAGCCGCTGCCTCACGCAAGAAAGAAGGCCGCCAACTATGGCGAATACGATCTGCCGACGACGGATTTCCTCACGCCGGCCGATGCTCGGATCGAGCAGAAAGAAGCCGAGCTTCAACAGGTAGCACGCGAGCTTTCAGAAAAGACCAGCGAGTTCAACGTTGCCGGAAAGGTGATGCACATCTGTCCCGGACCGGTCGTTACCACCTACGAATTCAAACCCGACCCAGGCGTTAAGTATTCACGGGTGACGGGCCTGGTCGACGACCTGTGTCTTGCGTTAAAGGCAGAGAGCATTCGCATCGACCGCATTCCCGGCAAAGCTTTCGTCGGTATCGAAGTTCCTAACAAGATCCGCGAGACCATCCGTCTTCGTGACGTTATCGAATCCAAGAAATTCAAGGAGTCTGATTCGCTGCTCACGCTTGCTCTCGGTAAGACGATCGACGGCTTAAACTACGTTTCTGACCTTGCAAAAATGCCGCATTTACTGATCGCGGGTGCCACGGGAGCAGGTAAATCGGTCGGCGTCAACACGTTGGTGGTCTCCATTCTTTATAAGGCAAAGCCCGACGAGGTCAAGTTCATTATGGTCGACCCGAAGCGGCTTGAGCTTGGCGTTTACGCCGACATTCCGCATCTGGCAACGCCCATCATCACCGACCCCAAACGTGCGGCGGTCGCATTACGTTGGGCAGTCTCCGAGATGGAACGACGGTACAAATATCTCGCCGGCCTTGGCGTCCGCAACATTGACGGCTATAACGTCGAAGCGAAACGCCGCAACGAGATCGGGCAGATGGACGACAACGGCGAGGTCTATCAAAAGCTGCCTTACATCGTTTGTATAATCGACGAGCTTGCGGACCTGATGATGGTCTCGGGCAAAGAAGTTGAAGAGGCGATCACACGGCTTGCCCAGATGGCTCGTGCGGTCGGCATACATCTCGTGCTTGCGACCCAGCGGCCATCTGTCGATGTCATTACCGGGCTGATCAAGGCAAACTTCCCTGCACGCATCTCGTTCCGGGTTTCGTCCAAGGTCGATTCACGCACAATCATTGACGGCAACGGCGCCGAAGGCTTACTTGGCCGCGGGGACATGCTGTTCCTGCCGCCTGCAAGCTCGCAGGTCGTCCGTGTGCACGGGGCCTTTGTCGATGAGAAGGAGATCGCTCGGATAGTCGAACACGTCAAGGCACAGGGCGAAGCGGTTTACGACGAGACGATCACGAAAACAGAAGAGGAGATGGACGACGGCGACGATCTTCCGGGCAAGCGCGATCCGCTTTTCTGGGATGCGGTCAAGTCGGTCGTCCACGCCAAACGAGCTTCGACCTCTCTGCTCCAACGGCATCTACGCATCGGCTACGGCCGTGCCGCTGCCATCCTCGACGCCATGGTCCGAGAAGGGTATATCGGCGACATGGATGGCTCAACCCGAGCAAGGCCCGTTCTGCAAAAGGCTTACGAAGATCTGCAGGATGTCGTGGAGATGGGTGAGAATCCGTAAGCGACTTTTCCACAGAATGTGTGGAAAACTAGCCATTTCCGGTCTTAATAATTCCGTAAACTCTTTGTAATATCGGCACTTTTAGCACTTTGCACATCGCGTGTGCAAGAGCACGAAGCATTGCCCCAACTCGTTTGTTTACAACACTCACCGTTCTGACCGCTCTATAGAAAAAGAGACTACGGCTATCATGCTAATGAGAATGGATGGGGCAGAATTCCTTCGGTTCGGTGCCATTAGGAAATTGCTTTGTCTCGCGTCGCGGGCAGTTGATCGTCGCTCTCATCATGGTTACGGGACATACGATCACGTTGACAAAACCTCGGCTGTCGATGACGCGGCCCGGACGCGGAGTGGGCTGGACGCTGACGGCGGGGCCTTCCCCGGACCACGTTTCGGTTATCGGTGTGGACGACGGCGTCGGCGTTTGGGTTCCGGTCCCGCCCGGGTCTTCAAGCAGCAGATCGTCCTCAACTGAGATCAACGCCTTGTTCGGCATTGTTCCACTGATGAACAATTCGACGCGCCGAAACTCGGCCGGTACGTCAGTTACAAAAACCTCCTTCGGCAATGGCACTTCCTCGGTCTGCCATGCCTCCAACGCTGGGTCGAGCGGTGTCGCGGTCGGCGTTGGTGTCGGGGAAGCCTTTGCGTCGGGCGTTTCTAGTGCATCTATTTCCCGAATAAGCGTTCCGTTGCGAATGTCGATCTCGGCCTTGCGGATGCCGGCGGGCATCGCCCAATCGGCGTTCCACTCGGGATGCAGCTTCAGCGCTTCCTGCATAAAGTCGGCCCAGATCGGCATTGCGGAATCGGAACCCTTCATACCAAGGTCATCGTTATCGTCAAAACCGACATAAACGACGCATACGATCTCGGGCGTAAACCCAGCGAACCAACCATCCCTCGACGTTCCGGTCTTGCCGGCAAACGCCGCCTTGCCGGGCACATTTCGCAAACCCCACGCCTGTGCCTGTGCGGCGGTTCCACGGTTGATCACGTCTTTCATTATGTCGTCGGCGATATATGCGACGTCCGGACGAATGATGTTCTTCCGGTCGCCTTTCGGCGCCGTCGCCGTCTTGCCTTCGCCGGTGGTGACGCGGACTATCGGCGTCGGCAGAACGCGGTCGCCGAGATTGGCGAACATCGTGTACGCGGTAGCGACCTGCAGCGGCGTTGCCTCGGCCGTGCCCAGTGCCATCGACGGATAAGCTTTTTCCACCTTCGGCATTCCGGCACGGTTCGCGAGATTCATTACCTTGCCGACGTTAACCTGCATCGCCAGATCGACCGTCACCGTGTTCTTGCTTTTTACCAGAGCGTCACGCAGCGTGATGTCCTTATTTGAGAAGTAATCACCGTAATTGTTTGGCGAATAGGAATCGTTGCCGAACGTGAATATCTTCTTCTCGTCCTTTAAAATGGTCGCGGCCGAGAATGTCCGGCCGCCTTCGTACGGTGCATTCAGCGCCGCCGCATACACAAACGGCTTGAACACCGAGCCCGGCTGACGCATGGCCATCGTCGCTCGATTAAACTGGTTTTCAGCATAATTGCGTCCGCCCACCATTGCCACTATCTCGCCGGTCTTCGGCCTAATCGCAACCAACGCGGCGTTCAGACTTCCCTTCGGCTTTTTCGGGAAATACTTGTCGAGTTTTTCCAGCCGTTCGATCACAGTCTTATAAGCCAGCTTTTGCAGGTCAGGATCGATCGATGTGTAAACACGGAGATGCTGCAAGGCTTCCGGGTCGCTTACGACATTGGGCAATTCGTCGACAACGTACTGCGAGAAATAAGGCATGCCCTCCAGGTCCTTGGCTCGGGTAACCTGACGCAACTCGACCGGCATTCCGTAAGCCTGCTGATACAAACCATCGGATATCTCGTTCGCCTCCAGCATCGACTGGAGCACTTGGTTGCGGCGCTCACGGACCTTGTCGGGATTTTTGTACGGATTGTAGCGATTGGGACTGCGGATGATCCCCGCCAGGAACGCTGCCTCGGCAAGGTTGATCTGCGAGACATCCTTCCCAAAATACGCGTTCGAGGCTTCGCCGACACCATAGATCGAGACGCCCGTCTGCTGGCCCAGATAGATCTGGTTCGCGTACATCGTGAAGATCTCTTGCTTTGTCAGCCGCGTCTCGACGATCACCGACATATATGCCTCCGTCACCTTTCGCTCAAGCGTCGGTTCGTTCGTGAGCAGAAGGTTCTTTACAAGCTGTTGAGTGATAGACGACCCACCCTGATTCGAAAGCGGGGTGTTCTCTTCGCCTTCATACCGCCGCCAAAGCGCTCGGGCGATGCCGCGAAAATTGACCCCGTAATGCTCAAAGAACGCTCGATCCTCGGTCACAGTGATCGCTTTGATCAAATGCGGCGGCAGGTCGTTGAAGGTCACCGTCTTTCTGCGTCCGTCGCCCTCGGCGGCAATGGTGCTAAGCTGTTTGGGCTCAAGCTGGGCTTTTGGAAGTTCATTGTTTCCCGACATATCGACGATCTTTGCGATCGTCTTTCCATCCTTGCTGAACGAGGCCAGAAGAGTCGGGTAAACATTAACTCCATCGATCACGCCGGTAATACCCGGTTCGATGGACACACCTTTTTCGTCCGAGCCAAACCGGCTGCGAGAGAGGTCGGCTTTGATATTTTTATCGATGTAGCCGGCGGATTTCAGGTACTCGATCAGCTCTGCCCGCGTCATACTTTCGCCGACCCGCAGCGTTTTCGGTGCAGAATATATACCGGCAGATGGTGTAAACACCTCTCCGCTCATCAGACGCCGGTCAATTCGATCGGAGAACTCGAACCAATAATAGGTGAGCGTCAAGAACCCGGCCAATATGAACAAAAGTGCGAGCGAGATGGTCCATCCGTTCACGAGCCAACCCAGAATCCGTCGAAAACGCGTTTTTGGTGGAGCTTGGTACGTGGATACACGTTTGGCATTGATCCAGCCTTTCGGCGGTTTTTTGGAGCGTGTGCTCCTGCTGTGGTTCAAAGGCTGCATTTGTCGCGGACTTAATGCGGATTAGGTGAGGGTTTGGTTTTCGCGGGTTGCCCTGTAAAATTCTATATAGTTTTACGTAACGATGTCTAGTAAATAATGTAAATGAAGATACTTGTCACCGGCGGCAGCGGCTATCTCGGCTCTCACCTGAAAACTCATTTCGCGGCGGACGACATGTCCCGGCGGACCGGTTCGGACATTCTGGACAATTACGATGCTATGAAGGTCGCCGAATACGACATGGTCATCCATCTCGCCGCCCTTTTGGACAAAGATCCTGACTCCGCCGACAACGTTTTCCTGACAAATGTCGAAGGCACCGTCAATTTGCTTAAATATATGCGTCCGGATGCGGTCTTCATTTTCGCATCGACCAAGGACGTTTATGGAAGATTTGCTGATAACCACGACGAAGTCCCCGAAACTTGCCAGACGATCTACGCGGGGCAATCGGCGCTTGAGTGGTCAAAGCTGATCGCCGAACGCTACGTCGATTATTATGCAAACAGGAACGGCTTCCGTTCATGCATATTCAGGCTATCAACGGTATATGCTCCGCCTACCGACGGCAATGAACCCAACTTCGTCGGCCATTACGCTGATGCGATCAACAAAGGTGAGAGGATAAGATTACCGGGCGAAGGCCGGCCGCATCGCGACCTGATGCACATCAACGACCTTGCTGCGGCGTGCTCAGCCTTTGCCGATTCGGTCATCAAACACGGCACATACAACCTCGGCGGCGGACGATCGAATTCGCTCAACCTGACTGAACTCGTCGCCAAGATGGAAGAAGTATCGGGGCTTCAAGCGATCGTGGACATCGAACGTCCATTGCCCGACCCGGTCCCGATGCACTACGTCACGGACCTTTCGCTCATTCAATTCGAACTCGGCTGGAAACCATCGATCAGCCTCGACAACGGCCTACAGACGCTTTTCGGCCGTGCACTCAACGACTAAGCTTTAAGCGGTCAACCGGAAGATCTTTCGATCCCGTTTCGAAACAATGCCTCCAAAACCGACGATAAATAAGATAATGGTCCGCGGAACCAACTGGATCGGTGACGCCGTGATGTCGGTTCCTGCGCTTCGCGAATTGTCGAGGCTTTTTCCCGAAGCGGAGATAGTCCTTCATACCAAATCCACGGTCGAGGGCATTTTTAAGGACGCTGACTTCATCGACCGCATTCTTCCCTTCGAAAAGCTTTCGTCGAAGGTCAAGCAGACGATGGGCCATGCCGACCAGCTTGGCGCCGAAGATTTCGACCTGGCGATCCTCTTTCCGAATTCATTCGAATCTGCCCTGACCTCGCGGCTGGCAAAGATCCCGCACCGGATCGGCTATAACAAGGACCTCCGCGGCCTTCTACTCTCTGCTCCGATCGCGGTGCCGGAATGGAAAGACAAGCAGCACGAGGTGTTCTATTACCTGAATCTCATCGGCGAGGTCGAACGACGGTATCTCGGAACAAGCACGGTCTCGCAGGTCGTGCCCGACGCGTCTGTGCCAGTTTCTGAAGAACGCAAAAATGCTGCAAGGGAGTCTTTGAAAGCCGCCGGTGCCGACCTGTCCGGAAAGATCGTCGCGATCGGCGCCGGCTCGACCAATTCGCGTTCAAAACGTTGGGGAACAGCAAACTTCGCATCACTGATCGACCGCCTGCAAAGCGAACTGGGAGTGCAGATCATCCTGGTCGGGGCTCCATCCGAAACTGAGATAGCCGCGGAACTTATGGCACTCACAACAGCGCTCCCGGTCGACTTCACAGGAAAGACCAGAGTGGCCGAGGCTGCCGCAATTCTCAGCGTCGTCGACCTCCTTGTTTCAAATGATATGGGCCTTGCACATCTCGCTCCCGCGGTCGGAACGCAGACGGCCGTGATATTCGGCCCCACCAATCCGGTGACCACCCGGCCGTACTCGCAAAATGCCGTCGTCATCAGAAAAGATGTCGAATGCTCGCCGTGCATGTTGCGCGATTGCCCGATCGATCATCGCTGCATGACCGGCGTCACTGTCGAAAGCGTTTTTGAAGTTTCCAGAAATATGCTTTACCCTCCGACCTTAGATGACTACCCAGAACCAGAAAATGCCGGCCGCGTTCATTGACCGCGACGGAACGTTGATCGAAGAGGTGAACTTTCTCTCGAGCGTCGAGGGTCTCCACGTGTTTCCCTACACCGCCGAAGCACTTCAGAAATTACGGTCAAAAGGGTTTCGGATAATTGTCGTAACGAATCAGTCCGGCATCGGCCGCGACATTTACGACGAGGCGGCGATGAATTCGATCCACGACGAGATGCAGCGGCAGCTAGACAATGCCATCGACGCCTTTTACCACTGCCCGCACCTGCCCTGCGATGGTTGCCAGTGCAGAAAACCAGGCCTCGGCATGATCGAATTGGCAAAGCGTGATTTTGCGATCGAAATGGATGGATCTTGGATGATCGGCGACAAAAGGATCGACGCCGAAACGGGATTTAATGCGGGCATACGCACGGCTTTTGTTAGGACCGGTTACGGAAAAACGCACGAAGCGGAATTGAAAAGGCAGCCAGACATTATTGCCGACGATCTGCTTACGGCCGTCGATCGGATCCTAGATCTCTAAGATCGGTTCATCTTCCGGCTCATTCAAAAGCGGCAGAACGACCGTAAAGGTCGATCCCATGTTTTGCCCCGGACTTTCCGCCCGCACCGAGCCATGGTGCATCTCGACCAAATTTCTAACTATTGCAAGGCCCAGCCCGAGTCCGCCATTGTTTGATTTACTGGTCACATCCTGACGAAAACGCTCGAACACCAGCGGCAGGAATTCGGGGCTTATCCCGCGTCCTTCATCGCGGATCTTTGTTATGAACGCACCGCCGGAGACCTCCATCGAAACATAGACCGTCACATCATCCGGGCTGAATTTCAATGCATTTCCCAGCAGATTGGTAAAAACCTGCACGAGGCGGTTTCGGTCGCCGCTGATCAACGCCTCTTCGCTTCTCGTGAGCTCGATCTTAATGTACTTGGCCTCGGCGGCCGGCCGGATCGTTTCCACCGCCTGCGCGACCAACTCAGAAGCATCCAGCTCGACCATGTCGAGCTGCAGTTTGCCGGATATCACACGAGCGACATCCAGAAGGTCTTCGATCAGCCGGTTCTGCGTTTCCGAGTTCTTGATGATGGTCGTAAGCGCCTTTTCGGATTGGGCATTGTCGAGCGTTCCGCCTTTCATCAGCCGTGCCCAGCCAAGTATCGAATTAAGCGGCGTCCTCAGCTCATGCGAAACACTGGCCATAAACTCGTCCCGCAATCGATTCGCGATCTCCGCCTCCCGTCGGGCTTCCTTCTCACTGAACAAAATAGACTCCCGCTCCAACCCGACTTCGAGCAGCTTCTCATTGGCGCGCTTAAGTTCGGCGGTCCGTTCCTCGACATTGCGCTCGAGCCCTTCATTTGCCTCGATGAGTTTTGCCTGCGCTACCCGTCGTTTCTTGCTTTCCGAGAAGACCGTTAAATTTGCTAAACCAAGAGAGATTATCCCCGCAAGGCTGCTAATAATAAGGATCCATACTGTCACGGTAAATTTAAGATCTCCGCCCTGATCAAGGTCTTGCTGTTTCTGTCTCTGAATAGCCTTGATCCGTTCCCCGGAGACTCGGACTTGGGCGAGCATCTTGTCACCGTCCGCCCACGGAATCTGAGCGATCAATTCTGCCCCTTCGATCTTCCGACGATCGACCTTCGCCGAAGCCTCACTCACATACTGCTTAAGGGCCTGGTCGATCCTGTTGACCTCGTCCGTTTGTTCAGGGTTATTAGCTGTTATGACTCTCAACTGTTCTACGTTTTGGCGGATCTTAGGTTTTGCCCTTTCGAGTGGCTCCAAATAGGTGTCGTTACCGACAGTTAGAAAATTGAATAGAGAGGAATGAACCTCAAAGGACATCGCAATGATCTCGTCGACTTCGGAGATGACAGCTTGCGAGCGGCGCTGTAGCAATAGAGCTTCTTGAAGCGAAGTGGTGTTCTGATAAAAAACTACCCCAATCGTCGTCAGCATCAGGAAGACGAAAAATAGGATTATCGGCAGCTTTCGTTCAAAGGTAAGCGGCATGGTACGAACGGGGCAATTTGCGTCGGATCAGTTCAGGAGACGCGGCCGAAATCGTCATCGAGCCGTTCAATATCGTCCTCGCCGAAATAACTTCCGGTCTGGGTTTCGATAAAGACCAGCATTTCTGTGTCGTTGGGGTTTTCGACACGGTGGGCTGTTCCGGTGGCGATATCTACTGCTTCGCCGGTTTTGACTAGAATTTCCGAGCCATTTAATGTTACTTTAGCAGTGCCCTGAACGACAAACCAGTGCTCGGCCCGCTTGGTGTGACGCTGGTAACTGAGTCGCTTCCCGGGCAGCACTTCAATTCGTTTGACCTTAAAATTTTCCGATTCGTCCAGAATGGTGAAACTGCCCCATGGCCGATCTTCGTGAAGTTCCGCACTTTTCAAGCTTGCATCCATAATTTTTCCGGCCAGGATATGTTCAGTCTAAACGAAAAATATCGTGCAGCCAATATAAGGCAAATGCCGGTTCAGACCTTGATACTGGGCCGTCTGGTCGTGATATTTCTCCTGCTCGTCACTACCTGGATCTGGCACAGCGGCCGGCTGAAGCTGTCATTCGAAGACTTTCCACAGAGCATTTTCATCGGCTTCATAGTCTCGGTCGGGCTGACAATCGTTTATTTCTTTCTGCTCCGCCTCAGCTCCGACCTTTCCTGGCAGATCCGACTGCAATTCGGGCTTGACGCCTTACTCATCACCTGGTTGGTCTGGCGCACCGGCGACCTGTCATCGCCCTTCATTGTACTTTACATTGTCCTGATCAGCGTTTCCAGCCTTTATCTGAAGCCTTTCGGGACAATGCTGATGGCGTTCGTCTGCATTGTACTGTTCACGACTCTCACCTTGGTGACGAGCCTGGAACTGATCGAAACCACCGGACTACTACTTTCGCCGGCAAAAGTCGCACAAGGCATTAGTTTTCACGTGGTCGCATTTCTCGTTGTTGGCTTGCTCGCGGCCCGACTGGCCGATCGCCGATCATCCGGCGAAAGCCTTCAGGAAGCGACGAAAAAGCTCGCCAGTCTCCAGGCACTGCACGAACGGATCATCGAATCGATCCGCTCTGGCCTCATCACCACCGACCTTGAAGGAAACATCTACACGTTCAATGCCGCAGCGGCCGAGATAACCGGCTACAGTGCGGCCGACATGGAAGGCCAGAATATCAGCCGTCTGTTCGGCAAGATCGATCTGGAGATCGAGCAGTCGATCCAGGCGGCAAGTGAGGGAGAGCAGCTTCCCCGATTCGAGGCACATCTTGAGACACCCGAGGGCTTTGCGGTCCGCATAGGCTACGGCATTACGCAGCTATTGTCAGAAGAAAACGAGGCTTCCGGCCTGATCGTTACCTTTCAGGATCTGACCGAGATCCGCTCGATGGAAGAAAGCGTCCGCCGCAAAGACCGGCTCGCCGCGGTCGGACGTGTCGGAGCCGGTTTGGCACACGAGATCCGCAACCCGCTCGGTGCGATGCGCGGAGCCATTCAGGTACTCGAAGCGAACACGCCCGCTCAATCCGTCCAGGCCGATCTGATGGGCATAATCATGCGCGAATCAGACCGCCTGAACAGCATCATCACCAATTTTTTGAGCTACGCCCGTCCCAAGGTCGGTAACTTTACGGAGATCGACGTTAGTGAGGCGATCCGCGAGACGATCACGCTTCTCCGCCACAGCCCCGATGTCAGCCCGGACCACACGCTGCAGGAGCAATTGCCGCCGCAGCCGGTATTCATCTCGGCGGACACGACGCAGATCAAACAGATCTTCTGGAACCTGGCACGCAACTCGATCCAGGCAATGAAGAACGGTGGGCAGCTGACGATAAAACTCGAACCGTTGAGCCAAAGCCGAATTCGCATCACGTTCGAGGATACCGGCGATGGCATGAAGCCCGACCAGGTCGAGCAGCTTTTCGAGCCGTTCTCAAAATCGACATCCGGCGGCACCGGCCTCGGCTTGTCCATCGTTTATCAGATCATTCGCGACCATAACGGCACTATTAATGTACGAAGTATCGAGGGCGAGGGCACGACCATTACCGTCGAGTTGCCTGCCGAGAACCGGCCACGTCCCGTAGACGATGACGTTGATCTTTCAACCGCACCGAATCGACTTCAGGACCTTCTTAATGTGAAAACTTCGGACCCCAAAATTTCTGCTTGAATTTATACCGTACCATTTGTGAGAATATTAGATGGGCACGAGTTTCCATCACGTTTCTTCAGCATTCTTTCCCGGACTAGAAATACACAATGTCGAACCTCCTCATCGTCGATGACGAACAAAGTTACCGCCAGCTTCTCAGCTTGATCTTCGAGGGCGAGGGACACAGCATCCGAACCGCGTCCAACGGCACCGAAGCGGTCGAACAGCTAATGTCGGAACCCGCCGACCTTGTAATTTCCGACGTCCGTATGCCCGACATGGACGGAATTGAGATGCTGCGGACGGTCCGCGAAGCCTTGCCGGACATGGGCATCGTTTTCATGACGGCTCATGCGTCGGTCGAGGCGGCACGCGAGGCGTTCAAGCTCGGTGCCGACGATTTCATCACCAAGCCATTCGACGTTGAAGAGCTAAAGCTGATCGTTAAGAAAACGCTTGAGAAGCAGGCGTTGATCGATGAAAACCGGGCATTTAAGCGAGCTCAGCGTGAGCGTGGCAGCGTCAAGAATATTGTCGGCACATCGGGCAAGATGAACGCGATCTTTCAAATGATCGAAACCGTCGCCGAAGTTCAATCCACGGTGCTGATCACGGGCGAAAGCGGCACCGGTAAGGAACTTGTCGCCAGGGCGATCCACGACCTTAGCCCGCGCGCCGAAAAGCCTTTCATTTCGATAAACTGCGGAGCATTCACCGAAACACTGCTCGAAAGCGAGCTGTTCGGCTATGTCAAAGGCTCATTCACCGGCGCCAACACGAATCGCAAAGGCCTATTTGAAGCATCGGAAAAAGGCACTATCTTCCTCGACGAGATCGGCGAAATGTCGCCGGCGATGCAGGTAAAACTGCTTCGTGTACTGC
This sequence comes from Acidobacteriota bacterium, assembly GCA_031398645.1. Lineage (GTDB taxonomy): Bacteria > Acidobacteriota > Blastocatellia > Pyrinomonadales > Pyrinomonadaceae > OLB17. The sequence continues at coordinate 1,851 of JANNNS010000018.1, read as the reverse complement.
AGGAACGCCGTGTCCGTCCGGTCGGTGCCCACGACGAGATCGCGATCGACACTCGCGTCATCGCCGCGACCAACCGCGACCTTAAGCAAATGTCGACGGAGGGAACATTTCGCGAGGATCTCTTTTACCGCATCTCGGTGATCCCGATCCACCTGCCGCCGCTCCGCGACCGAAGCGAGGACATTCCAGACCTCGTAAACCATTTTGTCAACAAATTCTGCGACCAAAGCGGCCGGTCCCTTGCTGTGTCGCCCAAGACCATGCACATGCTCGAAAATTATATGTGGGGCGGAAACGTCCGCGAGCTTGAGCACACGATCGAACGCGCCGTCGCCCTCGAACGCACCGACGAGATACAGCCCGAACGCCTGCCCGAGCACATAACGAACTACAACCCCGACCGCATCAAGGCCGAGTTCGAGCTCCCCGACGCAGGCCTGAACCTAACGGCCCATCTTGAAAACCTCGAGAAAACCTACGTCATCGAAGCCCTCCGCATGACCGCCGGCAACCAAACAAAGGCCGCCGACCTTCTCCAAATGCAGGTCCGCTCGCTGCGCCACCTCCTCGACAAACACAGCATCCGGTCGCTCTCCGCCCAAATGCGAAGTGGCGACTAAACGGATATATAGCTAACAGCTACGGGCGAAGCGCTTCTAGCTTCTAGCTTCTTGCTTCTTGCTTGTTTATACAGAAGGAAATGAATTTTCCCCGTGGAGCGTTGACCTTTAGAAAGGTTTTCAATATAATTTAGGTTTTTCGGCTTGTGGGCATGCCCGCTGTGCCGGGCGGGAGAGAATAAATAAGATGAGTTACGCAATTATCAGAACAGGCGGAAAGCAGTTTCCGGTCGAGACCGGCCAGACCCTTCGCGTTCCTTCGATCGAAGGAAAACAGGGTGCCAAGCTCGATCTTGAGGCATTGGTCGTCGGTGAAGGCAAGGACGCCAACATCCTCGGCGGAGCGACCGTTTCGGCCTCGATCGTAGGTCACGGCAAAGCCGATAAGATCATCGTTTTCAAAAAGAAACGCCGCAAGCAGTACAAGCGTAAGCAGGGCCACCGCCAAGGTTTTACGGAAATTAAGATAGAAAAGATCTAAGACGGGTCGAGAGCAGGTAGTAAAGAGTCGAGAGTTTCTCTCGCTCGCCGCTCCACCCGCCACTCAAATAAAATGGCACATAAGAAAGGTGTAGGTTCATCCAGAAACGGCCGCGACTCGAACGCTCAGCGGCTTGGGCTTAAGAAATTCGGCGGCCAAAAGGTCCTCGGCGGCAATATCCTTGCACGCCAGCGCGGAACCAAATGGAAGCCGGGCAACAACGTCGGCCGCGGCAAGGACGACACGCTCTTCGCCCTGATCGAAGGCTTCGTTAAGTTCGAAGATAAAGGCCGCAAAGGTAAATTCATCAGCGTCTACGCCGAGGGTGCAGCCGAACTCGCCCCGAAACCGGTAGCCGCTGCGGTCTAGAACCCCGGACAGATTGATCGAATATTGAGGCTGTCCTTTGGCAGTCTCTTTTTGTCCATCTGATTTCAATCATCACATACCCTCCAATAATCCCATGATTAAACTACTTTCCTTCTTCAGTTTGTTCGCGGGCCTTTTGGTAAGCTTTGCTTCAAATGCAATGACACAAAAAGTTCGGACGTATTACGGCCCTGGAGAGTGTCATTCATCGGTCGCAGCATCAGCTACAAGCGATGGCTTTAAGTATTCCGATAAGGGCGATTATGAAAAGGCACTGTCGGCATACGAGTGATAATAAAGTGCTTGGTTATTGGGCCTATACAAATTCGATTATGGCTCCATCTCAGGTCATTTCGGAAGATTCTGTCGGGACAAGAGATG
>JANNNS010000003.1:0-15599 GCA_031398645.1 Acidobacteriota bacterium | reverse complement strand
TGTCTCGGCCGGTCCGTGGGGCGGCACTCGCGTGATCGAGTCAATGGTGCCGATGGTCCGCGAATTTGGCCTCTCGGTCACGTTCTCGGATCTCAACTTCCCATCAGTTGCATCAAAGTTCGACGATAGCGGAGCGTTGATAGATCCTGCGTACGAAAAGCGAGTTACCGCATTTCTGGATGAACTCGTCTGGATGTCGATAACACTCCGCTGGGGGCGAAATAATGTGCCGTCCAAGTACCATCAGAGATAAACGGGGAGCCAATGTTGCGTCATAGTGAATTCCATCGTACAGAAAGAATAGGATGGCTTAGGGCGGCGGTCCTGGGAGCAAATGATGGTATTGTTTCGACCGCCAGCTTGCTGATCGGGGTTGCGGCTGCAAATGCAGACCGGTCCGAAGTACTCATCGCTGGATTAGCCGGCCTTGTCGCAGGTGCAATGTCGATGGCTGCTGGGGAATATGTGTCTGTTTATTCTCAAGCGGATACTGAAAAGGCCGACCTTGAGCGAGAGCGACGTGAACTTGCCGCCGATGACGAAGGTGAACGGATGGAGCTTGCCAGGATCTACGTACGCCGAGGACTCGAACCCACGCTGGCACGGGAGGTGGCTGACCATTTAATGGCCCACGATGCCTTGGGAGCCCACGCCCGGGATGAACTTGGGATTTCGGAAGAGCTGAGGGCCCGGCCGATCCAGGCAGCGCTCTTCTCGGCGGTCAGCTTTGCGGTTGGAGCCACTATTCCTCTTGGTTTGGGCGCCCTCGTCGTACCCTCATTATTGATGCCGATAGTAGCGGGCGGCTCACTTATTTGCCTTGCAGCGTTGGGGGCCGTTGCTGCGAAAGCAGGCGGAGCCGGACTTTTGATGGGAGCTTTCCGCGTTCTGTTCTGGGGTGCGATTGCCATGGCGGCTACGGCTCTGGTCGGCAAGCTCTTTGGTACGATTGTTTAGGCTATCGCGCACTTTGGAGTTTGGATGACAAGCTTACAATCCGGCGCAGCGACGAGTATCTGGCGAAACGAAGTTAGAAGCTGGAATCACCTCTTCGGGATATCCTCACCGATCGTCCAGACGATGACCGAACTGGACAGGCCCAAACCGGACAGTCGACCGGCCATCATTATTATTGTCTCTCCGATCTCAACAACGCCGGCTTTTATTAAGGTCTTTTCGCCCTCGCGAAGCATGTCTGACGTCGAACCGCCTGATTTATGCATGTAGGGTTCGACGCCCCAGATCAAAGCCAACTGATTGCAGGCGTCTCGCGAGCTGGTGAGGCCAAAAGTCTGAAGGCCTGAGCGAACGGTCGAGAGGCGGCGGGCCATCAGGCCAGATTCCGTGAAGACGGCTACTTTTTCCGTCAGAACTTCCTTGGCCGCAAAGGCAGCTGCTTTACACAACGCCTGACTGGTTCGGCCGGACGGTGGAAGGGAGAATTTAACAGGCTTCCGAAGCTGAGTTGGCTTAACGGTTTCTGCGGCGTCGATTATGCGAGCCATTGTCCGGATCGCCTCGACAGGGTACGAGCCGGACGCAGTTTCGGCAGAAAGCATGACCGCATCGCTGCCGTCCCACACAGCGTTTGCTACGTCCGAAGCCTCCGCCCGCGTTGGGCTTGGGCTATCGATCATTGACTGAAGCATCTGCGTCGCTGTGATAACGAATTTGTCATTCGAAACAGCTTTTTCAATGATCCGCTTTTGGTAGACCGGTACAAGCTCGACGCTTGTTTCGACGCCAAGGTCGCCTCGCGCCACCATGACACCGTCGGTCTCGGTAATTATCTCATCGAGATTTTCGATCGCCTCGGCCATCTCTATCTTTGCGACGAGCAATGCCCGGCCCATTGTCCGGGTATTCATTTTCTTGATCAGATCTTTGACCTGCCGGCAATCCTCGGCTTTCCTGACAAAGGAGAGGGCTATGTAGTCAACGTTCTGACCCATTGCCCACACCAGATCCGTGTGATCCTTTTCAGTCATTGACGGGATCGGGAGCCGCGTATTCGGGAGATTGATGCCCTTGCGTTCCTTCAGCCATCCGCCGACAAGCACTCGGCAAATTACGTCAGTCTCCGTTTTCGATACGACGCCCAGTTCTATCGCGCCATCATCGACAAGAATTCGCGTGCCCGGTTCAACTACTTCCGGGAGGTGATCGAAATTAGTAGCTACTTCAAACTGGTTCCCTTCGATCTCTCGAGTCGTGATAGTGAAAAGCTCACCGACCTTGAGTTCGACGGGCATTTTGTCCTTGAGCGTACGTGTCCTGATCTTCGGGCCGGACAGGTCGACCAGTACTGACAGCGCCCGTTTCAATTTAGTCGCCGCCGCCCGAGCATTGGCGATCGCCGCCGTGTGTTCTTCCTGGGTACCATGAGACATATTGATGCGAACCGCGCTGATGCCCGATTCGATCATCATCTCAATTTTTTCCGTAGTGTTTGAAGCGGGGCCAAGCGTGGCCAGGATCTTTGCCTTGCGCATAAAGAGCTAGTTTACGTCGATTCTGTGTTTCAGGGAAACGCGGGTGTATCCCAATACTACCGTCTCCGTCGATCGACGAGCTGTTTCTCCTTGTGAAGGTAGTTTCCCACGGTCGCAATGAATGTAGAATGTGACCATGTAAGAGGCGAGACGGACACATGTTCGCCTGTTTCCGGGTTAAGTTGTTCTGCCAGAACGCCGGAAGGAAGGGCCGAGGCTGCAACCCATTCGAGGATCTCAAGTGCCCTCGCCATATCCTTTTTCTCCTTCGCTCGTGCTATGTAATAGTCAGCCACCCACAAGGTGCAGATAAACCAGCTGTTGCCCGGAAACTTATCGGACGTGCGGATGTAGCCGTCATTCTCGAATCGGGCGATGCCGCCGCCGGCCGCAAGCAGGTCCTCGATCGATCTCATCGTACCGACTACCTTTTCGTCGTCCGGAGCATAACATCCGAAATAGAATGTAGCGAAGAGGGAAGCATCGACGGTCGAGTCGGAGTGAAGCGAGCCGTCATTCCCCACTTCAATAGAGCGAATAAACCGCCCAAGTTCGTCGCTGTAAAGATGCTCCGTCATGGCACTGACGATCTCGTCCGCCGCGACGTTGTAGCGTTCGGCCCGCTCGTGTTCGGCAAAAAGGTCGGCGAACCTCGCGGCCGCTCTCAAGCCTCCAACGACCGTCGCACATGTGAACGTGTGGATTCCTCGCCGGTCTTCCCAGAGATTCCAGCTGGGAAGGGGCAGTTTCATTTCAGGATCGCGGAAGTCGACCATGAAATCAGCGCACCTGGTGACTATCCGCTTGTAAAGGCGGTGAGCGAACTCGATATCGCGGAACTTGTCGTAATGCTCCCAAAGAGCCCAAAGCACCAGGGCTGTCTCATCTTCCTGTATGGGTACCAGTTTGGTTTGAGACCAGGTATCCCACGCGGCGTGCCATCCGGACGCGGCAGTTCCATCGGCGTTGTATTTTTGGAGAAAATAGCCGCCGGGATGCACGATACGGCTACAAAGATCAAAAAATTTCCGGGTAATATGATCGTAGCCAGCAAGGTCCAGGGCATTCGCGACGAAAGCCCCGTCGCGGGTCCACAGGTAACTGTAGTGATCGGTCGCCCGTTCGGTCACGTCGGAATCGTTAGCTGCAAGGATCGCTCCCTCGCGATCGATCTGCGAATGTACCACCAGCAGTGAACGCTTGTACATATCGACGATCTTTGGCGAAAGGTCGCGAAAATCTGTCTCGTTCTTGTTAACCCAGGCCCGCCAATAGTTCTCTGTATAGTCAAAGTACTTCTGGGGTCGTTGATCGATGACATGCGAGTTCAGCTTTACGACCTCTTCATACGTCGTTCCGGCAGCGATCCAATAATAGAACTTGAACGATGTATGCGGTTCGAGCGAAGAATACACACCCAGTGTGGAATCGACCGAACCCTCGGTTATGGCGACGCCGCTGAGAACGCCGTCCTCCGCATCGCGCCATGTGCCTTCCTGGTCCCGGAAAGCTTTTCGGCCTGTGGTAAAAGAGTCGAATCCCGGTTCGGTCCCGATCAAAAAGTAGCGATGTTTCTTATAGTGGATGATCGAGCGTGAATCAGGATCGTAATAGGCATTGTCGCCGACCCTATTCTCGTATATGCGGAAATCATGGTGGAGGAAAACACGGAATTCGCGGGCCGAATCGCCTGTATTGGTCACGCGGATCGTTCGGAGAAAAATATTCTCGTGGCTTGCCACAGTGTCGTTCGAAACTATCTCGACACCGAGCTCCGAATTGGTCAAAACAACATCCGTAACCAGCGTTTCAGGTAGATAGCGCAGCCGGCGTTCCCAGCCATCCGAAAATATCCACGAAAACTGTCCGCCCGCCCAAATGCCGAAGCGAAACGGAAATCCCTCGGTGTGATTTTCCTGGCCGACATGTGGAAAATATATGTCGCGAATCTGATATTTGTCGTCGAAGTTGACAAGTAGAGTGCCGTTTCCGACAGGTATGTCGCGCATAGGTTGTAGTTAGGCGGTTTCCTCGATAATGATCAACGCTTTCTTTACGATCTCGCGTTCGTTCTTGAATGCAAGCATGTTCAATGCTTCGTCAGCGTCGATCCATCTCGCTTCGAAAACTTCGTGGTCATGGTCGGCCACATCGCCCGCAGTATATCGCATCAGAAACCAGTGGACGTACTTGTGAAACCGGCTGCGGGTCCCATCGCGTTCGGCGGTGAACCAATACTCCGTCCGCTCGAGTTCGGCGATCAATTCGGTCTCGATCCCGGCTTCCTCGCGAACCTCGCGTTGGGCGGCCTGTTCCTCGGTCTCACCCGCATCGATCATTCCTTTAGGAAGCTGCCAGCGGCGCTCGGGATTCGTGAGGATCAAAGCGATCTCTGTATTCCCTTCACTCATGCGATACGCAACTCCGCCCGCCGATACCTGCTCATACGTGGCCAATTTTTCACCCATTTTTATCTTGCGTTAACGGTTTGTTCGACGGCCCGGTCCAGTTCTTCTTTTATCTGATCATTGAAGCCCGTGATCTTTTTCACTAGCCGCCCTTCGCGGTCAAAGATAGCGGTCTGCGGTATTGCGGAGTCGGCCCCGAAGACAAATGATGTCAGAGCATCTTCAGGGTAAGCAAGCGGGTAGTTTATCTTGAGCTTTTCTACAAACTCAGGAACTTTTGGCTTGTCTTCTTCACCCCCGACGTGCAGCCCGACCAGATAAAGTTCGTCACCGTACTTCTCCTTCAAGGCCTTTAAGTGGGGAATTTCCTCAATACACGGCGGACAATAGGTCGCCCAGAAATCCAAGATCACGACCTTACCACGCAAATCTTTTAGTTTCTGGATGCTTCCATCAAAACCTGTCCAACTCATCTCGAGGATAGGTTTGAGCGGCCGGGCTTGAGCGTCTTTAAGCGGAACGTCATTTATGGAGATCGGTTTGTTACCAACCGTAACCGGTGCCGCGGCAGGCCGACAGCCGGCCAGAAAGAATGAAAAAACAATGAATGGAAAAAAGAGCAGCCTCATTGAGAGTATTTTACACGAAAACGCCGGTCCACGGATTCGAGTTGCTCACGGAGCCTTCCCTAAGCACCGGACCTTGGCACTTTACATTTAAACTCTAAGTTTCTACCTTAACGTCTATGCCGGTTTATCCGCCAAATGTGATGCTCCGTTTCCTTTCGCCAAGCTTCGCCGGGAATGCCGTAAAGGCGAATGGACGCGGTACGAGCGCCAGCTTTGAGTGCGGGTCGTTTACGCGGATATCGCTAACCATAAATGATGCTTCGAAGATGATCACGGAGGCTCGTTTCGAAACTAACGGCTGTGGTTACATGGTTGCCTCTGCGGATGTTATAGCAGAAAAGCTGACCGGCAGGGAGTTGACCCAGTTGCATTCGGTCGATGAAATGGAGTTTGTCAGGCTCGTCGAGGCGGAGCTTGGCGGGTTTCCGGACGGGCGTGGTCAGTGCTGCCATGTCGTACTTGAAGCACTGCGCTCGGCATTGGCCGATCATCGATCCCTATTGATCGACGAATTCGAATTCACGGGTGAAAAAGCGCTAGTATGCACTTGTTTCGGTGTTTCGGAAGAGGCAATCGAGGCTTGTATCGGAAGGATCTCGCCCGACTCTGTCGATGATGTGATAGCGGAGTGCCGTGCCGGCAGCGGATGCGGATCGTGTCAAATGCTCATCCAGGAGATGATCGATTCGCTCCAAAATGGGGGCCGAGCTTAAGCCTGTGGGAAAGCTTGTATTGCACTGAATATGCTATACTTCCGAATTAAATCGCGGTTTTTGCGCGAGCATTCTACGTTTTATGGAGTTTGACAGGCTGCCCACTGGGCCTCTGGAACAGATCATTTTCGGTAATGGACGACCCCGCTAGTTTATCTTTTCTTTTTTTTCTTGCTGAAGCTTCCGAACCTATTGTGACGCCGACTTTTGGCTGGTCGGCCTTAAGCATTCTTTCCGTAATCGTGCTTGTCGCCGGCAACGGTTTTTTTGTTGCGAGCGAGTTTGCCCTGGTCGCCGTTCGCAAATCGCGAATCGAGTCACAGGCAGCCGAAGGCGACCCAGCGGCCATTCGATTGTTGGGAATGCTCAACAATTTGAACGCCTATATCTCAGCGACCCAGCTAGGCATCACGCTGTCCTCGCTCGGTTTGGGATGGATCGGAGAGCCTGCGGTAGCATCGCTTTTAGAGCCGTTCCTGCTTTGGATAGGTGAAATAACCGGCGCCGCTTTTCTTGCGTCCGGTCCGGTGTTGCACGGCATCTCGTTTGCCATTGCCTTCTCGCTGATCACATTTTTGCACATCGTATTTGGCGAACTAGCACCAAAAACGGCAGCGTTGGAGTTGTCCGAGCGGGTCTCCTACGTCATCGCCGTACCTCTGCTGATCTTCTATAAGATCTTCAATTATCCGATCCGACTGCTCGACTGGGCCGGTACAAAGACGGTTCGTGTTTTTGGCTTGCGCCCGTCAGGCGCGCACGGTTCGAGCTATACGGAAGATGAAATTCGCCAGCTGATCCGAGTGTCCGAAGAAAGCGGGCATTTGAACAAGGAAGAGCGGACGCTGATCAATAAGGTCTTTGAGTTCTCTGAAACTACGGTTAAGGAGGCAATGGTTCCGCGAACCGAGATCGTTGCATTGCCGGAGAACAGCACCCTCGAAGAGATCGTAAAAACTTTCCGTCAGCACGGTTATTCCAGGGTTCCGATCTATCGCGAGTCGTTGGACGACATGGTCGGCTTCGTTCACAGCAAAGACATTCTCAGTTATATTCTGCGGCCCAAAGCGTTTAAGCTTGACCGGATAATTCAAAAGCCGATGTACGTGGTGGATACTGCCCGGCTCGAAGATGTCTTGCGCCAGATGCAGAAGGAAAAGTTCCACTTCGGATTTGTTGTAGATGAGCACGGCGGCGTCGAAGGCATTATTACCCTTGAAGACTTGCTCGAAGAGATCGTAGGCGAAATATCGGATGAGCACGACGAAGAGGTCAATGAACAGATCAATGTTCAGCCGGACGGAAGTATGCTTCTTGACGGCGGGCTCGCCGTTCGCGATCTCAATCGCCGTCTGGATATGAATTTGCCGGTTTCGGAAGGCTATACGACTGTCGCTGGCTTCCTAATGGCGGAAGCCGGATCTATTTTGGCGGCGGGGGATAGCGTTCCGTTCAACGGTCATGTGTTCCAAGTTGAAAAGGTGAACAAACGCCGAATTGTTCAAGTGCGGATGACCGCCACTAACGCCGCGTCCGCCGAATCCGTGGGCGACATCGGACCTTAAGGTCCGGATCACTTGAGGCTATTTAATAATTGCGCGGTTATGCCCTTGCGAAACGGCTTCCGCCTGTAGAGAATTCATCAAAGGAGTCTGAATACGAAATGAGCATAATTGAGCAAGTTTGGGCGCGAGAGATAATGGATTCTCGGGGTAACCCGACGATCGAAGCCGAGGTCATTCTGGAAGACGGCACTACCGGACGAGCGGCGGTTCCAAGCGGGGCGTCTACAGGTGAAAACGAGGCTGTTGAATTGCGGGACGGCGACAAACTGCGTTATCTCGGGAAGGGCGTTCTAAAAGCCGTCGAGAACGTGAACGAAAAGATCGGCCGCGAGCTAGAAGGCCTCGACGTGCTGGATCAGACCCAGATCGATCAGACGATGATCGAGCTTGACGGAACCGAGAATAAATCCAACCTTGGTGCAAACGCACTGCTTGCCGTTTCGCTCGCCAGTGCACGCGCCGCTGCCGCCTTCCAGCAATTGCCGCTTTATCGATACATTGGCGGGACGAATGCGAAAACGCTCCCAGTTCCGATGATGAATATCCTCAATGGCGGTGCTCATGCGGACAATAACGTAGATTTTCAAGAGTTTATGGTGATGCCGGTCGGTGCGGAAAGCTTCACCGAAGCACTTCGCTGCGGAGCCGAGATCTTTCACAACCTGAAATCGGTCCTCAAATCTCGAGGTTATTCGACCGGCGTTGGAGACGAAGGCGGATTCGCACCGAACCTCAAGTCTAATGAAGAAGCGATCGAAACGATCCTTGAAGCGATCGAAAATGCCGGCTACAAAGCGGGCCAGAATGTGATGCTTGCGCTCGATCCAGCTGCCAGCGAGTTTTACTCGAACGGCAAATACGTCTTTAAGAAGTCAGACAAGCGTGAGCTTTCTTCTGAGGAGATGGCAGCCTATTGGACCGATTGGTGCGGGAAGTATCCGATCATTTCGATCGAGGACGGAATGGCTGAAAACGATTGGGAAGGCTGGGAGAATTTGAATAGCTCGGTCGGAAAGACGGTTCAGCTCGTCGGCGATGATCTCTTTGTCACAAATGTAAAGTTCCTCCAACGGGGAATTGAAGAGAACGCGGCAAATTCGATCCTGATCAAAGTCAATCAGATAGGTACACTCACTGAGACGCTTGACGCGATCGAACTTGCACGCACGCATAATATGACGGCCGTTATCTCGCATCGTTCTGGGGAGACCGAAGATACCTTCATCGCGGACTTAGCCGTAGCCACAAATGCTGGCCAGATAAAGACCGGCAGCCTCTGCCGTTCAGACAGGATCGCAAAGTATAATCAGCTGCTTCGGATCGAAGAAGACTTGGGTGATTCGGCCCGCTACCCCGGCCGACGCACGTTCTACCAGCTTGAACAGCCTAAGGCGAGTTTTCAGACGCGAGGTTGATCCGGGAGTTGGCCACGGTGGATCTGGCTCAACGACTTTCCGAGGGGCAATCACGAGATACGACGCAGGCTATTGTTGCGCACATCGGCGATGACCCGACCAGGTTCGCCGCGCTGTTCAAATTGCTTCAGTGCGGCGATTTTCGAATGCAGCAATGTGCGGCCTGGCCGATCAGTGTCGTCGCCGAAGATAATCCTCAGCTCGTGGAACCCTATCTTGCGAAGCTCTTGGTCTATTTGAAACGTGATGATGTTCACGATGCGGTCAAGCGTAGCGTGGTTCGGTTGCTGCAGTACGTCGATATTCCAAAAAGAAGGCGTGGTGAAGTTTTTGCACTGTGTACCGACCTTCTTGATGACCCTTCCGAGACCGTCGCTGTCCGAGCGTTCGCGCTGACGGTTGCTGAAAGAATAGCCGGTGAGAATGAAGAGCTAAAGAACGAGCTTAGACTCATTCTTCGAAAGCATCTGCCGCAAGCGACCGCCGCGATGCGTGTGCGTTCGAGACGGCTGCTATCGGGTCGATGAAGAAGATCGTTGTAACAGGTTCCCGGGCGAGAGTGTATGAAGGTAGGTTTTGGCGAATTTACTATCGATACCGACAAGGAGTTGCTGGACTTAGATGCGATCCAAAAGTTTCTTGTCGAAGATTCTTACTGGGCACGCGAACGCACGCTGGAACAGACCAGGACGGCCATCGAAAACTCAATATGCTTTGGCGTTTACCACAATGGGCAGCAGATCGGCTTTGCGCGAGTTGTCAGCGATCTTGCGACATTTGCGTATGTCGGAGATGTCTACGTAATAGATGAGTTTCGCGGCCGCGGGATAAGCAAACGGCTGATGGAAGCGGTAATTGCTCATCCCGACCTGCAGGGGCTTCGCCGCTGGGTGCTGGCGACGCGGGACGCCCATTCGCTTTACGAAAAGTACGGTTTTCATGAGCTCACCTTTCCGGAACGCTGGATGGAGCGGCCAGCACCAAATGCGTATTAATTCCTTGCAAAGCTTTGCTTTGTTTCGGCTATAATAACGCTGTCGATGTATTTTCGACATCATCGCCTCGAATTCCTCGTCCCTTACAAGCAGTAGTTTCTGATCCGACCTGATCGATATGAGTTACGAGACAAGACGACCGCTCGCACTGATCATTCTTGATGGTTGGGGTGTGTCCGCACATCGCGACGGCAACGCGATCGCGATGGCACACACGCCATTCTACGACGAGATCTGTGAGCGTTATCCATCCACGACGCTGGCGGCCTCTGGTACGCGCATCGGATTGACCAAAGATTCTCCCGGAAACTCCGAGGTCGGCCATCGCACGATCGGTGCTGGCCGGATAATTCAGACAGAGTCGGCACGGATCGACTCCGCCGTGAAAAGCGGTGAGATCCTTGAGAACCTACTTCTCCAAGCCGCTTTAGGCCGGGCTGCAAGTTCAAAGGCTTCTGTACATTTTGTAGGATTGCTAAGTGACGGCGGCATTCATTCTTCACAGGAAACGCTTTTTGCACTCGTACGGATGGCAAAGCTTGCGGGCGTTACCGATGCTTTTGTCCACGGGATCCTCGACGGCCGTGACGTTCAACCGCGGACCGCTGACATTTATGTCGAAGCCCTCGAAATAAAGATGGCCGATATTGGTTTGGGCAAGATAGCTTCGCTATGCGGGCGATTCTACGCGATGGATAGCCGGCAGCATTGGGAGCGCACGGCACGCGCATTCACAATGCTGGTACACGGTGAAGGCGAACGTAATTTCGATGCCGTCACAGCGATCCGGGCCTCATTTCTGCGGGGAATTTCAGACGAGTTCATTGCACCGATCGTTATCGAACAGCGGATGGACGAGCCAGTCGCTACCGTAAAGGACGGAGATCTGGTTATTTTCTTCAATCATAAAGCTGAAGAAATGCGGCAGCTTGTCCGTTCACTGGCCGTGCCGGACCCTTCATCCGCCAAACCGCGTATCGAATCCGTGTGCCTCACCGAGTATGACGCCTCGTTCGGCCTGCCTGTCGCCTTCGGCCCACAGGTAGAGAAGAATGTGCTTCCCGCGATCCTCGAGTATTGCGGGATCAGAAACTACAGGATCACCGAGAGTTCTCGTTCACCGCACGTCTCTTCCTATCTGAACGGCTCCGACGATCAAATGGGAAGCTATGAGAGCAGAATCATTCTGCCCGGCTCCGGTTTCCAAACTTTGGAAACTGAACCTGAATCACGAAGTTTCAAGCTAGCGGACAGCGCTGTCAGCAGCCTTCGATCTGACCGTTCGGGTGTCTTTGTCATAAACTTTCCGGCGGCCGACCTCGTTGCGGGCCTCGGCAGTCTTGAAAAGGCTGTGGAATCGATTCAGTTTGTTGACACTTGTCTCGGCGGCGTTGTCGATGCGGTTCGCGAGGTCAACGGGACTGCTCTGATAACCTCTTCACATCCTGGCTGCGAACAGATCACGCGGCAAAGCCATTCTCCAAACGCTGTCGCGGGAATGGATAATCCGGTTCCATTGCATTTGATCGATCCGGCAGATGACCAGGCTGCTCTCGCCTCGGGCGGATCGCTGGAAGACGTTGCTCCTACAATACTTGGCCTGCTTGGACTGAACATTCCTGCCGAAATGACGGGCCGGGATCTGCGCAACCTTTAGTAGTTTAGAGAATAGAAAATCGGAATGACGGCCGCTACCTTTTGATCTGCGGCCGTCATTTTTATTGTGCAAATGACTTTGGACCAGGTTCGTGTTAATCTGCCACTTCCTAAAAAATCGAGCAGATAGGTTGGTTTATATGGTTGAAGAATTCGCGTTCGACAATACAGAAGAACGTCGAAAGAACAGGCAAAATAACACGGGTTGGGTCGAAGTCATTGTGGGTTCAATGTTCTCGGGCAAATCCGAAGAGCTCATCAGACGTTTGAACCGCGCTAGCATTGCACGCCAAAAGGTTCAGGTCTTCAAACCGATGATCGATGCTCGCTATTCGGTAGAGGAGATCGCGTCACACTCCGGCCGAAAGCATCTGTCGAAACCCGTAACCACGGCTGCAGAGATGCTCGAGCAGATCGATCCCGCAACTCAGGTCGTCGGCATTGATGAAGGGCAGTTCTTTGATCCGGCTTTAGTTGATGCCGTGAATGAATTGGCAAACTCTGGCAAACGGGTCATCATCGCCGGGCTTGACCAGGACTACACAGGCAAACCTTTCGAGCCGATGCCGCAGCTTTTATGTATCGCAGAATACATTACAAAGATCCACGCAATATGCGTAAAATGCGGTTCTACAGCAAACTACACACAGCGAACGGTCGAATCTGAAGCCCGCGTTGAAGTCGGCGCAAGCGATAAATACGAAGCGCGGTGCCGTAAGTGCTTCATTCCTCATTCGGACGCTCCTACCGTGATCGAATCTTGATCCTAATAGCCCTCGAAACTCGCATATCCGAGGTCATAAGCCCAGCCTTATCTTGAATTTGCGTGATCAGCGTATTATTTTCGTCCATTATGTAAGAATTATACTTTCAAGTTACCTCGATCTGTTCTATAATCGCGTCGAACATGTAACCGCGATCCTCCGGCTCACAGTCCGCAGCATTGGTTGCTCGGTCAGGAACGAGGTAAAAATGAATGAAGAAGCAAATACCGAGGTCATTCGGGATTGTTACCAGAAGTTTACCCAGGGCGATATTTCTGGATTGCTAGAGCACTTTGCAGACGATGTAGATCTAACCGTTCCGGAAGTCGAAAATGCCCCATACGGGGGAATTTGGCATGGCCGGAGAGCGGTAGAGAAGTTCTTTGATCTGATCGCGCATGCCGAGGAACTTAATGATTACGAAGCTCGGGAATTCATCGCAAGCGGCGACCGCGTTGTTGTTCTCGGCCGCTTGACAGCTACCGTAAAGGCGACCGGGCGGCATTACTCGACTGAATGGGTCCACGTCCACACGCTGAAGGATAAAATGATCACAAGTTTTGTCGAATTCTTCGACACTGCTGCGGCACTTCGGGCATTTCAGAAAGTGACTTCAGCGTTAAAGTAATTTCTTAGCCAAATAGAAAGAGCAGCCGAAACGCTCCTCTTTCGTTTCAAAAAATTACCAGCCATCTTACTTATTGATCTTCATCGAATATAAGATCGCCGGAAAGTCCGTTCGGTGTTTGTCGAAATTCGAACCCTTCGTCGAAAGCATTATATTCAGCTGCTGGTTTTGCCCCAGATAGTTTCTGAAGGCGATCCACTGATGTCGGCGCGGCCCGCTTTTATCTTCCGGCATTGTTTCCAGCCATTCGACGCCTTTTACGCCGTCGATCTCGACGTATTTCACGCTTTCATATTTCCCGTTCTTTAGCTGCTGCAAAGCGCTGTCGTAAGTTGCCTTTAGGCTAATTTCGGATGGGAAATCGTCGGGCATTATCGAGATGGTCGGAATTAGAAAAGCTGCATCCGACGAACTAAACAGCGCGTTTTCTTTCTTCATATCCGTCTTTTTCCAGCCGGACGGCAGCCGCCACGAGATTCCCTGGTCATCCCATTTTGTTTCGGTCGCTGCGTCGGCGATCGCTTGCTGCTCCGAGGTCATCCTTGCCTTCTCAACCTCGGCATCAGAAGTTTTTCCGTCAGTTTTTGTCGGGCCGGATGATTTATTTGACGAGGTATTTGAACCGCCGGAAAGCGATTTTAATTTATCGCCGATCCCGCAAAAGGTCGCGAGAAAAGTGATCAATGCAAGCGTAACGATCGATCTCATTCGGTTTTCATCTCCAAGGGATCAGGATGTCTAAAACAGGTCAATTGTCGTCCGATTTTGATGTTGATGCAAATTCGCAACCATTTTTGACTTTTCTGATCTCGATCAAGTCAGTCGAGGATGAATGTGTGATCCTTATGCAGGCGAAACCGGGACCGTTTATTGAGATCGCGTCACTCTGTGTTAAATTGTATTAAACCAAATCACATTTTCCAGGATTAGCCCATCTTCTTAGTGGTCGGAACAGATTAGAAACACGAATGCACACACCGCAACTCTTCGGCGATCTCTTGATAATCCTGCTGGTCTCGGTCCCGGTCGCATTTATCTGTTTGCGGCTTAAATTGCCGCTCTTGGTGGGATTGATCTTGTCGGGCATTGCGATCGGGCCTTATGGTCTGGGTTGGGTCCGTGAAGTTCAGGCGATCGAGGTTTTGGCTGAGATCGGCGTAATGCTTTTGTTGTTCACGATCGGGCTTGAATTTTCTCTCAGCCGTCTTCGCGAGATGAAAACTCTTGTTCTCGTCGGCGGAGGATTGCAGGTTGCGTTAACGGTGGGAATCACTGCGGCGATCGCGATCTCGCTTGGACGCGGGGCGGGACAGGCGGTGTTCTTTGGCTTCCTCATTGCGCTTTCGAGCACGGCGATCGTCCTGAAAAGTTATGTCGAACGCAATGAGGTCGATGCTCCGCACGGCCGGGCGGCGGTCGGCATTCTTTTATTTCAGGATATAAGCATCGTCCTGATGCTGTTGCTTGTCCCGATCCTCGGCGGCGATGACGTTGTTTCTACAACAAGGATAATTATAGATCTCGGCGGGTCGTTGCTTGCTCTTATCGTATTGGTTTTGGCGGCGTGGTTCCTGCTTCCAAAATTTCTCAAACAGGTCGCACATCTTCGCAGCCCCGAGGCGTTTTTGCTCACCATCGTGCTTTTTTGTCTCGGCATGTCGTGGGTCACATCGCATTTTGGATTATCGCTCGCGTTGGGAGCGTTCATTGCGGGAATGGTTTTGGCGGATTCGGATTACAGCCATCAGGTCACGGCCGAGATATTGCCGTTTCGGGATGTCTTTAACAGTCTTTTCTTTGTCTCGATCGGAATGCTTTTGTCGTTTACGGCACTTATACAGAATCTCGGGCTGGTCGTCGCTCTCGTTATCGGGCTGATCGTTGTAAAAGCGTTGATCGTATGGGCGATAATCCGAATTCTCGGGTTTCCGCAAAGGATCGCGACGATGGCGGCGCTCGGGTTAGCTCAGGTCGGGGAATTTTCTTTTGTGCTCGCCAGGGCCGGGCAAGGCGCAAACCTTTTGCCGGATAACGATTATCAAAGCTTTCTCGCGGCGTCGATCATCTCGATGATCGCGACTCCTTTTCTCATCGCTCTGGCACCTCGCATCGGTTATTTTATCCAAGGCGTTTTTAAGGATGGAAGTGCCGTGGATGTAGAAGACGCGGAAGCGGACATTCACATGACCTCGAGCGGCGGATTGCAGCAGCATGTGATCATCGTCGGTTATGGTTTGAACGGCAGAAACCTTGCCCGTGTTTTGCGGGCAGTCGGTGTTCCTTATGTGATCCTCGAATTGAACGCCGAAGTTGTCCGCCAGGCAAAAGCGAAAG